>DSBM01000068.1 GCA_011049425.1 Candidatus Aminicenantes bacterium | reverse complement strand
CTTCGGTCCAGACCCATTGCGGTCTTCGTCGTATTAAGCCGACCACGGCGGATGTTTGGAATGGTTCCGCGGCCGGCTTTCGTCTTCGGGGAGTACCCCTCAGCCGACCATTCTGTCTCAGACCATGGGTCCCCGGAACCTGCCGTTTGCGTTCGCTTATGCTTTATGCCCTGCGGGTACTCGTACTCACAACCGCTTACCAATTACCAATGTGTATTTACCCACACAAAACGTAATAGATCCAAAAGTTTCAATGGGTATGTCCATTCCCTCGGTATTCACAATATTGAGAATCCTGGATGCCTCTTCGTTTGAAACATTTTCGTCCGTGATTCTGAACCAGTCCCGCAAGCCAATTTCATCACAGACTCTTTTAACTTCATCAGCGGTTACATATTCCGGCAGTTTCATCGTTTCTCCTTGTTTAATGAAATCCCGCACAACACAATTATATGCCTGATATTCTTTTTGGTGTCAAAAAAAACCGGGGTCCAAAATCCGAGCCCAGGCTTATGAGAGGAAAGCGGAAAACGGGGGAGGGATACCGCAAGGCGTTTGCCAATTCCCCGAGGGAAGAGGGACGCACCTTCTAATGGGCGTCCCCTGTCCCCCCTGTCCCCTTGGTGAAGGTATGGGGCGATTTTCTTGACAACCTGAATAATAGGTTATATAACCTGAATATGAGGTGAGAAATGCTGGAGGTATTGTTCGGCAGCCGCACGGCGGAACAGGTGTTGATGGTTCTGCATGTATTTGAATCCGGATACGCTTCTTCCATTGCCGGCCGGTTCGAAATTTCCCTCAGCATGGTTCAGAAACAATTGAATAAATTTGAAGAGGGTGGGATCCTGGTCTCCCGCAAAATGGGGCGTACCCGGATGTATGAATGGAATCCACGGTACGCTTTCATGGAGGAATTGCGTTCTCTGCTGCAGCGTAACCTGGATTACCTGCCGGATAGCATTCGGGATCGTTATTACAAAGGACGTTCTCGCCCCCGCAGACGGGGTAAACCGTGAAAAAGATTTCCCCGGATATTTCCCTGCGCGAGTTGGCGCTGCGGGTGGGCCGTGTGCTCAAAGATGCGGGGATTGATGGGGTGCTGAGCGGTGGCGCCGTTGTGTCGATCTACACCCGAACTCTCTACCAGTCCTTTGACCTGGATTTCATTACGCACAGCTCGCTCAAAGACCTGGAAGCCGTATTGTCTCCACTGGGATTTATCCGGAAGGGCAGGCTGTTTATGCATCCGGACACCAATTTTTACCTTGATTTTCCCGCTCCCCCTTTGTCGGTGGGCAATCGGCCGGTGTCGGAATTCAAGGAACTCCGCGATGGATCGGGTTACTTGAAGTTGTTGACGCCGACACATTGCGTAATGGATCGCCTGGCGGCGTATTTCCATTGGAATGATCACCAGGCTCTGGAGCAGGCGCTGATGGTTGCCCGGGCCCAACGGATCGACATGGAAGAGGTACGTTCCTGGTCCGAGGCGGAAGGCATGTCGGATCGATTCCATACGTTTCATGATCGTCTGGAGTAGTGGCGAATCTTGTGTTCATCCGGGGCAGGGGGGCTGGTCTAGTGTGCCTGGCAAGCCGGCACGATTCAGGGGGTTAAACCCCCCCACAGGCAAAGCCTGGCCGGCAGCCCGTTAGCCAGTTTGCATTTAAGGAGGCGACGAATTAAAGACTCTAAGACTGGGGTCTTGAATTGCTACATTTCTGGTATGGCAGGTGAGTGAAAGCACGATGAGGGGTGAGAGGCGGGGGCTTTAATTTAAAAGTCGAAAGTAAAAAAAAGAAGTTTGCCGTGTAACTGATATTTCAAGACGTACCCCGGTTTTCAAGCGGTCAAGTAGTTGGGCGGGTTCCTGAGGAAATCCTCACAGGGAAGAATCAGGATGTGGTCTCTTTTCAGTTTTTCCCTGCCACGGTAGACCAGTATTCCCCGGCTTCGTGGATAGTCGGACAGGAAGGTTTTCAGCGCCCTCAGGTCGGCCGGGCGGATTATGGTCGTGTTCTTGACTTCAATGGCACAGAACAACTCTTGACCATACAGAATGAAATCCACTTCACTGCCGCTTCGGGTTCGCCAGAAATAGATTTCCAGTTCTTTGTTCTGATGGTCGACAAAGGCTTGCAGGTGTTGAAAAACCATTCCTTCCAGGGCGGGTCCTTCAATTTCTCCGGGAACGTCCAAGGGTCCTTTGGGCCGCAGTTTGCGAAACAATCCAACATCAAAGAAGTAGAATTTGGGGCGGACGGCGACCTGCCTTTGGGCCCGTCTGGAAAACACATTCAATTTGCGGGCCATCAAGAGGTCTTCGAGAACCGTCACATATGATTCCACGATTTTCCGCTCGACCTGGCATTCCCGGGCGACATTGGACAGATTGAGTATGGAGCCGTGGGAGAAACTGATGGCCTCCAGGAATCGGGAGAAGTTACCGAAGTTCCGGGTCCAACCTTCCATCATCACTTCCTGCCGGATGTACAGGTCAATATACGCGGAGAGCGCGGCGTTTCTATCCCGGGCGCTGAATACGACCGGGATGAGTCCGGTGTTCAGGGTTTCGGTCAACGAAAACTTTTCTTTGAGTTCCCCCGCGGTGAAGGGATGTAACCGCTTATAGAGCGCCCTGCCTCCAAGAAGGTTGATGCCTCCCAGGCGCAATTTGCGCGCGCTGGATCCGGTTAGAATGAACCGGCGGCCTTGCTTTTCTTCAATCAAGCTGTGCACGGCCGGAAGCAGGTCCGGGATTTTCTGGATTTCATCAATGACCACCACACGCTTTTCCGGCTGGGCATGAACAGTTTCCAGGAGCCTTTCGGGACGCGCGGCGTACGAGCGGAAAAGGTCCGGTTGCAGGAGGTCGATGTAGAGGCTGTCCGGGATGTTTTTTTTTAGCAGGGTTGATTTTCCCGTGCCCCGGGGACCGAAGAGAAAAAAATGCTCCTCCGGTATCTGGAAATCTCTTTTTACATGCTCCATATCTCCTCCGGTCGCCTGAATTACACTAAGTGGAAGTGCAAATTCCAAAATGAGTCCAAAATTGGAAGTTCTGATTCCATATTTGCGCAGAAAATGCTCGTTGTCAACAAGAAAGTGAAAAAAACCGGAGAAGTGAAATGGCCGGCTGTCTGGTCGCGTTTACGCTTCCGCGCGTTGAACAGGAGAGATTGGTGCTGGACCGGGGCTTCCCTGGTGGTCCAGTGGAGACAGAACAGCTGGATCGGAGTGATTCTTCACGCAGTCGTCAACGGCCCCGGTTTCATCGCCATCGCCCTGGGGGTGATGTAATGGAAGAGACGAAAAGAGAGGTCGTGGTAAAGGAGATTTAAAGACAGGATCGATCGCCTGGGCGGAAACCATTACTACACGTAAATCACGAGTTGGATAAATAGCAGAAGAGGGAACGGGAGCTAACGGTAGACTTGCTTGCGGTGACCCACCCGCACCACCAGGATGAGCAACTCACGGTCTTCGATACGGGCAATGATGCGCAAGTCGCCCGCCCGGTATTTCCATAGTTCGCCGAATTTTTTGCCCTGCAAGGTTTCGCCGATGGAGCGGGGGTTCTCCAGTTTCCCCACCCGATCCCGCAGGAAAGTGATGACCCTTCCGGCCACGGGCGGGTCCAGTTTACGCAGCTCTTTTTCCGCTTCGGCGCAGAACCTAATCAACCAGGCCAAGTTCGCGCTCCACCTCTTCCAGGGTCTTGTCTTTGTCCTTTCCGGCATAGTACGCGCCCAGGCGTTTCTCCGCCAGGTAGAGGTCTTCCAGGTCGTCCAAGTACTCCAATATGGCCTCGCGTACATAGAAGGTTTTAGTGCGACCCGTGGCCTTGGCCAGGGCGTCCAGGCGCTTCTCCATTTCTTCAGGCAAGCGGACCGCGATCATGTGGACCTCCCTAGATATACATGTATATCAAACGTGAATAGTATAGCGTGGAATGCGCGCAAAATCAAGTGGAATATGGCGAGGGAAGAGACTGTGGCCAGGGGCTGGGGAATCTCGGATTGCTTGGGGGTGCGCTATAACACCGTCAGTCGGGGGATCAAGCGAGGAGGGTAAAAAGGGGACGTGTTGTACAGTATGACAGTAGGGGGATTCTTGGCGTATGGCCGGAGGCGAGCGGCAAGAGGCAAGAGGCAAGTGGGGGGTGGATGATGTCTCCGTCAGCCGGGCGGTCAAGTGGATGTAAAGTCAGAAAAAGTAGTAATGCAAGACCTGACCCCCAGCCGGTTTCCCCCTGTCCTGGCTTCCCTTGAAATTCTGATCATCCAGTCCTATAATCAGTTCATAGGTAAGATGGGGTTTTCTGTCAAGAAACAGGACCTGTTGCCCGATGGCGCCGGGAATGGCGTTGGGCGCAACCAGTCGTCGAACCAAACAGTTCGGTTAAACTACCATTGTCGTTGACCGCCGCCTGCTTTCCGGCTGCGTGTCTGAAATACACTGCGGCTAGGAATGCGTTGGTATGAATGGTGTGCCGGGAGTCATTCCGCCGCCTGAAATTAGTAAGGAGGTAAAAAATGCAATTTATTAGATGTTTTTTTGGGAAGTTATTGATCGCACTTTTTGCCGTTCTGGCATTGTCCGGATGCGGCCAGGATAAACCCGGAGCCGCGCCATGGCTGAAATCTTCGAAAATGAAGATGACCCCGGCTGCGAGTATTTTTATCGAAGCCGACGCATCAAAACAGCAGAAGCTGACCACCCCTGACGGGAGGGTTGAAGTTGTTGTTCCTGTCGGTGCATTCACGGCCCCGGACGAACTTGTTGTTTCCACGGTCGAAGCCGATCTGCCCGCCCTGGCGGAGTGCTTCGATACGGTTGCTCTTTTCGACATTTCAGCCAAGCAGCAAAATACCTTTGAGAAGCCCCTGCAAATTACGTTTTCCTATGCCGAGTCGGGTCTGAGAAATACTGACAGACCAAGCGCGCTGAAGGCGGCGTGGTGGAATGAGCATTCTGGAAGCTGGCTTTCCGCACCGGTCACTGTGGACGCATCGGCCCGGACGGTGACTATGGAAATGACGCATCTGACTCTGTTCGGGTGGTTTATGGAGAAGCGCGGCTACGAAAGACGCACTTTGGGTGCGTTTGAGGTGATCTGGGACAAGAAAGCTTTAACACCACCGAAAAACAAGGCTGATCGTGCCGCCTGGGACGGCAAGATAATGTACAAATCCGCGAATGACGCGGACAAATACTCCAAAGCCGCGTATGTGAAAGATAAGTCATTGCCGAAGATCGTCCGCGATCTGGGAGCGTATCTGAACCACGCTCTAAAACAATACAAAGACGCCGAATGGAAGATGCCCGATACCCCCATCAGCGTGGTAATCGAGACTTCATTGACAAGCGAGAACATGCGCGACAAGGCCCTTGGCATAATCCACATCGGCGAGTACAATACGTCGTCCAGCCAATTGAAAACCGCTGCCGGGCACGAGTTGTTCCATGCGATCCAGAATGAGTATCTTTGGTCTATCGGTGGAATGACTTTTCTGGGCTGGTTCTGTGAGAGCACGGCTGAGTATGCCGGCAGCATTGTCTGGGGGACTTCACAGCCGACTCGGCGTGTACCCCCCAAGTATTTCAGTGAACGACTGGACTCCGAAAAGAACGAGCACGAATATCACAGTGCCCATTTTATCAATCATCTTGTCGGACCCGGATCCACAGAGCAACGGCTTAGAAGCCTGCGGAAGCTATGGACCGGAACACTGGACAACCATGGTGTGACCGATGCTTTGGATATTCTCTATCCCATGCATCAGTTTTTAAGTAAAAGCGGAGGCGGAGGATTGAATCGATCTTTCAAAGATCACGTTTACGAGGTTTGTTTTGGAGCCAACAGCCCCATGTCGTCGGGGACGTCGCCGTCGAGCAATCGTCCTCCCGTCGAGATGGCTGAAGGATGGGCTCTGCTCAAAGCAAACGAAACCTCTGCACCGGGTCTGATCATGATGCTCAAGGGTAACCGCCGCGCCAAGGTCTGGGCCGTCCGCGCACAGATGCCGGATAAACAGAAAACCCGTCCGGTCAAGCTTACCGTAAAAGGCGAGCTACACGGAAACATCACCGCAACGGCACATGTTCTTGCAGGAGGCGCCCGCTCAAGCCGGGCCGTAAAACCCAGGCATTTTTTCACTGATGCCCAACGGGAGGTGAACCTGGTAATCGCCGAGGACGATGCCGTTTATGTTGTGGTAATCAACACTGGCGGCAGGGCAGCAGAGTTATCGTTGAAAGTCGAGCAGGGTGAGGCCTCCATGCTCGATGCACTGCACATGTGCAATTCCTTCCTGGTATCCCTCAGTGCCACACACCCCAACGGGTACAAAGAGAAGATCATTATCACATGCGAGAATGTTCGCTGGCATGGCACTACGTTTACAGCGGATTTCTCGGAAGCAGGCCAAAAAGCCGGCCTTCGTACCACGGACACCCGCACGCGGGTTTCAGGGAGTGTTTCAGCCGATTGCAGTCAGTTGCGGAACCTTCGTGCCCAAAAGTCCCAAGCCATTGTCACCAAGACCCCCAAGGGACCATATAAGCGTGTGGTTGACAAGGAGATGCACGTCGGACAGCTCCCGCTGACCGGTCATGACACGGCCGGCAGCCCTTATTTCCGGTACACCGCGAATGCCCCCCTGAAGGCAGACAACGTTCGTTTCATTACCAGAAACACCGATTCCGACGGCGTACTTGAGACAGGACTTGACGAAATTTTCCTAAAAAAAGGCGAGCTGGCTGTTTCTTTTTCGACGCGCTGAGGGGTCTTCGGAGAGACTGGGTGGGAAGGGGTACGCCCATTAGAAGGTGCGTGTCAAGCGGGCAGAGGAGTTTATTGAATTTTTTCTAGGCGGTCCTGGGGACGCAATAGTCAGCGTCCCGCACTCGGCGACTTCGGATTACAATTTACGGAGCCTTAATGCTCCGCACCAGTGCAGTACAGCATGACAGTGGTGAAATAGCTTAGTTTTATGGGGCGGGCGAGGGTTACGCAAGAAGGTGCCTTTCATCATGGAGAAGACCGGGGCCAGGCCTTGAATTGCGACATTTTTGGCCTGGCAGGTGAATGGATAGTATACCGCGGTAAATGGAGGAATGCCTTGTGGCCGGGGGCTGGGGAATCTCGGATTGCTTGGGGGTACGCTATAACGCCGGCAGTCGGGGGATCAAGCGTTTGGAGAAGCAGAAAAGTACGATTTCAAGACTTTACTCCAGCCTCGCCCAGCAGGCGGTGGATGTGCTCCACCAAGTAGAGGGGAAGGGAGATCAACTCAAATTCCACGGGCGTGATGCGGTCGCCCCGGGAGCTTTGATGGCGAACCGTCATCCTTGTGGGGGGGTTCAGGTCGAAGCGCAGGGCTTTGGCAACTTTTCGGGAAAGAACGAATTGGTGCAGTGACTTCAGTGTACCGCTTTTTCCCGCTTTTACTTCAATGGGAACGATGCGATTGTGCGCCTGGATAACGAAATCGACCTCGGCATTATTGGCTCGACCATCGCGCAGCCAGTAATACAGGCGTGGCGTTTCATCACTGCGATTCAGATAGAGCAGGTGCTGGGCGATGAATTGCTCGGCCATGCCGCCTTTGTTGATAAAATCATCCGCCGTGCCCAGTAAGTCCGTGGATATGTGCTCCACGCCGCACATGCGGTTCATTAAACCGACATCGAGAAGATAGAGCTTGAATACTTTTTCATTCATCCCGGATTTAAGCGGTATGCCGGAAGATGAGCTGTGATGAACAGCAGTTAATACGCGGGCCTTGGTCAACCCGTCGATGGCTTTCTTGAGATCCCGCGACTGGGTGTTGGGATCGATTCGGCTGTATTTGACTTTTTCACCTACTGCAGAAGGAATGAAGTCATACACCCTGTGAATATTGTGCAATTCATTGCCCCGGGCGTACTTGGCGAAGTCGTCCCGGTAGGTTTCAACAATAGACGACTGCACGCGAAGGGCATCCTCCAGGCGGTCGTTTGCCACGTACCGGCTGACGGCTTCCGGCATGCCGCCGATAATGAAAAATTCACGCAGGATGTCAACCAGGCGGCGGTGGGCTGAGTGGGGCACGGAAGAGGAAAAATCGAAATTCCGCAGCAGTTGCTGTAGTTGGGTTTCTTTTTTGGCTTCCAGGTACTCGGAAAAGCTCATGGGTCCCATGAAAAGGTATTCAATCCGCCCGACGGGCATTGAGAAGTTGTGGTTCGCCAGAGTGAATTCCAGCAGGGATCCGGCGGCAATCACCGCAATATGGGGGTGCTCTTCATGGATATAGCGCAATGCTTTCAGCGCTCCCGGTGCGGCCTGGATTTCGTCCAGAAACAGGAGGCTTTTGCCTGGTTCGAAGGATCCGGCTTTTGCGCTGAATTCGAGTTCGGCCAGGAGCGCATCCACATCCAGGTTATTAAACATTTCGTTGTGATAGGGAGTTCGTTCAAGGTTGGCTTCATGGAGTTTCAGCCCTCTGCTGTGGGCGAAATGACGGACCGATGTGGATTTGCCGACCTGCCGGGCCCCGCGGATGACCAGCGGCTTTCGTCCGTCCCGGTCAAACCATTGATTCAATTGCGCGTCAATATGGCGTTTCAGCATGGTTCCTCCAATTGATGACTGCATGGAAGATTATAAAACAGGGGCAAAAAATATGCAAAACATGCAGAAAACAGGCGGGTGAAATATGCAAAACCAAGGAGATGGAAGGGGGATCGGTGCTGTAGTGCGCCAGGCAAGCCGGCGCGATTCAGGGGGTTAAAATCCCCCCACGGGTAAATCCTGGCCGGCAGCCCGTTATCCAAGTTGCATTGAAGGAGACGACGAATTAAATGAAGCCGACGGCTGAGAGCTACCAGGCCGCAAAGCAAGTGAAGGTTGTGCGGGGCAGGTGGTTGAGTGAAAGGGTAAAATACTGAATTATTCAAAAAAAAACCCTAAAATAAATTCCTTTAATTGCTATAATTCTTTCTGATTGGAGAAGACGCCATGGATGATAGAGATCGGGAGTTGGGGATTATTCCCGGGAAGCCGGTGGAGTTGGTCGCGGTAGCCGTCAGGCGGGCCGCGGTCCGATGCGTAGTAATTTCAAGTAAACTGCCGGTTGTTTTGCGGGGCGGATTATTTGCCGTTGAAGGCGAGATCATCACGGTAAAACCGAAAAAAGTCTGGCAATTCGGGCATACGATCAATCTATCAGGGGATGCGCAATCCATCCGTTGCGATGTGAAAGCGTTGCAACTGAAGCCGTTGGCATTGCACAAACTCGGCCCCATGAATCCCGCGGAAGACGAATTTATTCAGGAAAATGATCCGTTTTCGAAATATTACAAGCCGATCCTGGAGCGCGGAGAGCGCAATGTTTTCAAGATGGAGCAAGTCATACCTTTCGAGGATCCCGAGAATTTTGAGACGGATCCCATAATTGATGCCAGTGAATTGCATAATGCCGGAGAATTTTTTGAGGCCAACGAAATTTTGCGTGAAGTATTGACCGCTGACCTGCGCTGTCTGGATGCCCACGCCCACATGGGGAATTGGGAGCTTAACTTCACGAATCACCATAATGACTTTATTCTGGAAATGGCGAAAAGGCACTACCAGGTGGGGGTGGGAATCGGAGAGCTTACCCTGGGGGAGGATTTCCCGGAACTTCTTCCCTGGGGCATCATGGATAATCGGCCTTTCCTGCGATGCTATCACGGCCTGGGCCTGGCGTTGTGGAGGTTGGGAGATAATAATAGAGCCAGGAAAGTTTTTGAGCACATGCTGTGGCTGAATCCCATGGACAACCAGGGCGCCAGGTTCCTGCTGGACGCGATGGATAAAGGAGAATCCTGGTACGACCTGGACTTTTGACATCCCGTGGAAGGATGTTGCGCAAATGGATGAAGATCGAAAAACAAAACTGAAGAATCAAGGAGCGGAGCGGTTGGCGGATGCGCTGCTTGAATTGGCCCGGCGGGATGATGCCGCTAGTGATATGGTGGAACGTTTGACCGCTTTGCCGGAAGAAAACGTCCGGGGGTTCAAGCTTGGGCTGGCCGGTTTAAAGCGGTCACGGCGTTTTATTGATTGGCGTGAGTCTCGAGAATTCGCGCGGCGACTCGATGGGTTGCTGGATGATCTGGAAGCCGGTGTGAAAGATCCCTGGACCGGGGTGGAGCTGATCGGAAAATTTTTTGAGGCGGATGGTTCCGTTTTCGGGCGTTGCGACGACTCCAACGGCATGGTGGGTGACGTTTTCCGGATGCACGCTCGCGCCCTGTTTGTTGATTATGCACAGCAATGCGAAGACAAGGAAAAAATCGCCGACTTGATTATCGAGTTGAATCGCCGGGATGATTACGGGGTACGGGGAATACTGAGCGACTGTTCAGTTGAATGTCTTCCCGAACCGCTTGTGCGTGACATGGTCCGGAGATTGCGGAAAGCCGCGGATCATGAGCATGATGAATACGCCAGGCGTCACCATTACCTTCAGATCGAGTCCCTGGCACGTCAGCTTAAGGATGGAAAACTCCTGGAGGAAACCTGGCTCGCTGATCATAAAGAACTGCCGACGTTTGCGCTGATCGATATCGCCCGGACCTGTCTGGAGAGCGGAGATGCCCGGACGGCCCTGGATCGGCTGAACAGGATACCCGCTACCGAGACTTTCCAAGTCCATGAGAGGGAAGAATTGTTGGTGAAGATCTATCGGCAAATGGATGAAAAAGACAAACTGGCCGAATTGCTCTTCCGGCGCTTCAGGTTCAATCCCTCGCTGGAAAGACTGGATCAATTCCTGGATGTGGCCGGCCTTGACAAGCGGGAAAAGGTCACTGCTGAAGTTGTTGATAAAATATTGACTGGCAATGTTTTCAGGGTTGGACATGTCGAGTTCTTGATCGAACTCGGCCGTATGGACGATGCTGAAGCATATCTGCTCAAGCAATCCGATCGTTTGAATGGTGACCTGTACTACAGTTTGCTGCCCTTGGCAAAGATGATGGGATCGGCGGATCGCCCTCTGGCCGCATCCGTGGTGTACCGAAGCTTGATGATCTCCATTCTGGAGCGAAAGTTCTACAAGGCCTACGGCCATGCGGCCCGCTATTTGCGTAAACTGGATAAATTATCTGAAGGTATTAACGAATGGCGAGAGTTTCCCGATCATGAGTCGTTCAAGCGGGAGTTGATCCGGGTACACGGGCGCAAGACCAGCTTTTGGTCAAAGTACGAAAACTCAAAATAGTTGTGTTGATGGAGAAAAGTGTTTGGTTGAAAGGAGGAGAGGGTAGAATGGGCAAAGGCAAGTTGAAGTGGCGGGATTTGGAGATGGCTTTTGAATTCGTAAGTGCCGGCACCTTCAGCGATAATTCGGCGTACGTTTCCCGCAGCACGGGCAAAATTTTCTGGGAGGGCGACGCAGTGGATGATCTTGAGGAGCTGCCCCCGGATGTGGATACCAATCCCGACTATGTGGCTATTCCCAACAAGTATGACCTGGACCTGGGCAATCAACTGGTCATGGATTTCGCCCGGGGGGAAATGCCCGAGCACTTTGAGGAGATAAGGGATATCTTTTCGCGCCGGGGGGCTTACCGGCGCTTCAAGAATTTTCTG
>DSBM01000067.1 GCA_011049425.1 Candidatus Aminicenantes bacterium | reverse complement strand
ATTTTCGTCTGAATCATTGATGCCGGGAATCACCGGAATCCGAGGTACCACAATTCCCTGCCACCAGTCCGCTTCAGCCAAACGTTGGATGTTGGCCAGGATCAAGCGATTGTCCACCCCGGTGAGCTCACGGTGACGCTCCGGGTCCATATGCTTGATGTCTGTAAATACCCAGTCAACGTAGCGGATGGCATCCATGAAGTAATCCGCCGGCAGATGGGAAGTGGTTTCAATGGTCACGTGGATGTAGGATTCCTTGCATTTTTTCAGCAAGGGCAAAATGAACGATTTCTGCATCAGGGGTTCGCCGCCGCTGAAGGTGACGCCGCCCTTGGAGCCCCAGAACATGCGATCCCGTTCGAAAACACGCATGAGCTCGTCCATTGTATACCAGGCCCCACTAATTACATTGCCTTCATGCAGGCAGGCTTCCACACATTCAAGGGTACCGCACTGGTTACACAGGGAACGGTCAAAAGTCAACACGCCGTCCTGAAGGGATACGGCCCCATGCGGGCAGGCGGCGATGCAGGCGCCGCACTTGACACATTTTACGTCACTGTGCAGCATGACCGGTTGGTTGAACAAGCCTTCCGGATTGCAGCACCATACACATTTCAGCGGACAGCCGCTCATGAACACCGCGGTGCGGGCGCCGGGGCCGTCATGTACCGAATGTGCCTGAATGCTGAAGACCAAGCCCCGCACCTTTTTATGGCTATCGGTTTGACCGGTTCGGCCAACGTGAGATTCCATGTTGAATGATTTCATGATTCACCCCTGGGTCGGGCGCCCGCACACGGGGTGCGGGCGCCCTGGGGGAACGTCAGGCTATGCCCTTGGTTCCGCTTTGAGAGGGAGGGAGAAAGCCAGCAGGATGGACACAACAAAGGATCCCAGTGCATAGTAAATGGAATACTGGTAACTGCCTGAAACGTCCTTTAGCCAGCCACCGATAAAGGAACCCAGGAAGGGGCCGATTCCCATGACGATCAACGTGGCCAGGCCCCAGATCTTGCCCAGGGTCTTGCGACCGTAGATAGCTCCCGTATACCCAACCACGCCCCCAGGCACGATGGCCCAGTAGACGGCAAACACAAAGGCGGCCACATATGCCACCCAGGTGGGAGTGGTGGTACACATCATCAGGAAAACACATGCCACGACACCCGTTGTGGGGCCGATGATCAGCATGATTTTGCGTCCCTTGGCTTCATGGGCGACCCTGCTGACCACCCTGTCGGCGATTATGCCCAGGATGGGCATGCTGAAAATGCCGATAATGCCGATTATCTTATAGACGTTGATGGCGGCCACACGGTCCCATCCTTTGTCCTGGACCCAATAACTCACCAATTGCGTCCAGATGAGGAACTCAGCCATCATGCTGGTCAGGAACATCAGGATGGCGCCCCAAATGGCATACCGGGAATAGGCTTCCTTGGTTGTCCACTCATGAGGCGCTTTGGCGCCTTTGGCCGCGGGCATTTCCCCGAAAGGCTTCATGTCGTACCGTTCCGGATTGCGCTTGGCCATGAACACGGCCAGCAACAGCAGGGCGAAGATAATCACGGCCAGAACCTTCATGGAGGAACGCCATGCGTCCGCGCTGCCATCGGCCATGGTGCCCTTGACCACTTCGGCCAGCAACCACTGGGCCATGGGAGCGCCGGCAAAAGCGAAGCCCCACATGGTGGCGTAGGTTTTGCCCACATACCACTTGCGCACCGAAACCGTGGAGGTCACCCACAGCATACCAGTGGCAATGCCGGCCAGCACGCCGAAAGTGAACAGGTAAGCCAAATGGGTGCTGACCAGGCTGGTGAGGTAAAAACCCAAACCGCCGAACACCGCGGCAATGGCATACACGGGCTTGGTACCCCATTTGTCCAGTACCAGACCGGCAAAAAAGGCGGTGATGGCGTAGATGGTCATCATCAGGGAATATCCAAGGGTTACCTGGGCCTGGGACCATCCCAGATCCACACTCATCGGTCCCTTGAGCATGGCGAAGGTGGCGCGGTAACCGAAGAGACTGAAAACGGCCAGCCAGGAGGCGAACACCACCATGTAGCCGTATAATTTCGCTTTGTTATTTTCCATGTGATCTCCTTGGGGGGGTGGTAGGGGAGGAGGCCTGGCCCCCTCCCCTATTCACGATCAGGCTTCCTTGTACATCTCGCAGGTCACCGCCACCATGTCGGGGTAGGCGACAAACTTGGGGGTACTCATTGAGGCTTCGCAGACCCCCAGCTCAATCTTTTCCTGGTCCGCGGTGAAGTTCTTGCAATAGCGGCACTTGGGAGCGCGCTCGAACTTGGCACACACTTCGGTGTCGGCCGGGACTTCCTTTTTGTGCACGTGGCAGAATCCCTTGCGCACATCAATGGGTGCATAGTTGCGGCAATCCTTGTGAACATATTTTTCGTCACTCATAGTCATCTCCTGTGTGTGGATTCAAGGGTCAGATACCCTCGTACTCGGTCCGGGCGATCAGCTCATCCTGAACCTGCTTGCCGATCTCCACCCAGTACTGGGTGAACCCGGCCACGCGCACCATCAGGTCGCGGTAGCTCTGTGGGTTCTGCTGGGCGTCCTTGAGGACCTTGGAATCGACCACGTTGTACTGCACGTGGAATCCGCCCATTCTCATGTAGGCACGGGTCATGTCCACGAGTTTGCGCGAACCTTCTTCGCCCTTGATGGAGGAGGGATGCAGTTTCAGGTTCAATTGGGAATTCTGCGAAAGGGAATGATCCCAAACGGTGGCGGATTTCATCACCGCGTAGGGGCCGTTCTTGTCGGTACCGGGGTAGGCGGACATGGATGCGTCGGCGAAGGTGGTGCCGTCCAGGCGACCGTCGGCAGAGGCGATGGTGGCCGCGCCCATGGCGCCGTGGGTGGATACGGAAATCTGGCAGGCATAGAGGGGCTCACCGTACAACGACTCATAGGTCCAGCAATCCCGGCAGAAAAAGTTTTCCCAATCTTCCAGGATGGAATCCACGTAGGGATCGTCATTGCCGTACTTGGGCGCCTGCAGGCATTTGAAGTGCAACTCGTCGTACTTGTTACCCGATTCGTCTTTCTTTTCCTGGTCCATCAGTGAGAAAGAGCCGATGTCGCGGGCGGACTTAAAGCCGAAGTTGTCTTTCATGGCCTTTTTCATCTCGTCCAGGCTGACTTCTCTGTCGTCGTAGACCAGTTTCTTCAGGGCGGCCATGGAGTTGACCCAGGTGATGTTGCCGGAATTTTCCACGTTGAAAGTGGCATTGTAGCGATAGCCTTTTTCATTGATCAGGTGGCCGGTGTCGAGGCAGTCGGGTTTCATGAAGGAGTTGATCACCGCCATGTTGTTCTTGCGCCAGATGTCGTGCTGGATGTTGTTGCACAGGTCCAGGACATCCACGGTTTTCTGCCAGTACTTCTTGTACTGCTCGAACAACTCTTCAAAGCTCTCCAGTTTGCTGTTGTGGGGCTCGAACACCTTTTCTCCGGTGCGGGCATCCACGCCGTTGAACAAGGTGAGTTCCAACACCTTGGGCTGGGCGATGAAGTGCACGCCCACGGAAGTGGGCTGGCCGGCACCACCGGGGATAAAGTACTCTTTGCCGTTCAAGTGCAGGGGCTTCCAGCAACAACCGGAGGTTTCCAGGCAGCCGCCGATGGCCCAGGCGCGGGCGTCTTCCAGGTTCATGCCCTCATGCCCGTAATGGCTCATGAGGAAGTCCTGAGCCACGCGGTTGTTCATGAACGCGGGGTAGCCGGACCCGGTCTTAATGACGTCGGCGGCCAGCATAAGGAAATCGTCCGGCAGCTTTTCGTCATACAACAAGGCCAGGGTACTCTGCGGCATGGCATTGGTACCGGCCGCTTTGAGGACCAGGTATTCCAGGGGATTGGCGGCGGATTTGCCGTCTTTGGTCAGGCCGCCGATGGACACGGTGTTGAAAGTATTTCCCGACAACACGCCGCCCACGACACCCATGGAGGCGAAACAGTCGATGGAAGTCTTGACCACCCGGTCCAGTTCCAATAGTTCCAGAACCTCGTCATCGGTGATGCGGCCGGCCTCGATGTCCTGCTCGTACCAGGGGTAGAGGATCTGGCCGATGCGGCCGGGAGACATGCCGGAAATGGCGTCTTCATTGAGCACGGCCATGTGCAGGGTCTCGATCATCTGGAAAGCTTCGACAAAGTTGCGCGGCTTGTTGTGCACCAGCCATTCCAGGCGTTCCGCCATCTCGCCGTATTCCTTTTTCTGTTGGGCGTCGCTTTCCATGGCTTCCAGGCGGCGGGCCTCCTTGGCGTAATTGTTTACCCAAGCCTGCATGCCTTCCACGGACAGGATCACGGCCTCATAGTTGTAGAGGCGGTTCATACCGATGATACCGTCACCGTCGGCGCGGCCGGCCACTTTGTCCTTCAATTCTTTGGCCATTTCAATGATGCCGTCGAAGCCGTACTCCAGGGGATAGTAGTAATTGATGACTTCCCGTCCCTGGGGCAGGGTAAAGCCGGAGTCGAACATGCACACGATGTTGCGCATGATGGCTTCCTTGACTTCGTAGTCAGGCACCATTTTCTCGTACTTGTTGCCCAGGTCATCCACGGACTTGCCGTACCACATCTTGGCCAGTTCCAGCAGGACCGGAATCTCTTCCTGGCGCATACCGAACTTACCGGCGATGGAAACCACCTTGTCGAAGCTCTTGGTGACATTTCCGCCGCCCTGGCCGAACTTGGAGTGTTCGTCCACGCTGGCGGATCCGCGTTTCAACGCTTCCTGATAAAACTCATCTTCCTTGGCCATGTAGAAACCTTCCGACAGCCAGGGCATGGGGAAGGATCCGCGGAAGAACGCGGCCTTGCGCATGGTCAGGAGTTCACCGGGAAAGATCACCGGAGTCAGGTGAGAGAAAGCGGTTTTGAGCGCCATGGCCCGGCGCACCACGGGCACCTCGTTGTCATGCATGAAGTACTCCCGGGTGTACCAGTAGGAGAACTCGTTGTTGGCGGAAGAGAGCGTGTTCATGTAAATGTCTTTCAGCTTCTGCACCCGGGGATGGGGCTTCCACTGCACTTCACGATCCACGATCTGTTCCGGAGCCTTGCCTCCGGCCTGGTACTCCAGGGACTGACCGGTCTCGGCCATGATTTGACTGAATTTCTTTGCCATGCAAACCTCCTTTCGAATTGTTGGCAACCGGGCTTTGCGCCCACACATGCATGTGCACAAAAGATGCCAACTACCGGGCCCGGATGGGAACGTGGGGGAATGCCCGGAAAAAACGGACTGCGAAAGGGGTTTCAATATTAACCGACTGCGGACCCCGGCAGGATCACCGCAGAAGAACCCCTGTCGAAATTTCAGACATCCAAATCAAATTGAGGTGAAATTGTCGGGGAAACCCGGCTCTGGCGGTCTTTCTGGTGGTTGTGTATAAAATTCGGCGCTGTCGCGAAATGCGACAGGGATTCAGGCGCGGTAGGAACGCCGCCAGGTCAGGCGGCCCTGCCCGTTCACTCCCACATGAACACGGTGAACCGGACGTTTCGAT
>DSBM01000066.1 GCA_011049425.1 Candidatus Aminicenantes bacterium | reverse complement strand
GTCATTAAGCAGCCATTTAAACCACCTTTCTTTGGCCTGGATGAGTTTTTCGGTTTTTTCGGTGGCCTCGTCCCAGGTGGACAACAGAGCAGCGATGGCTTTTTGCTCGGGAAGAGGTGGGAGCTGGAATTCATAGTTCTCCAAAAAAATCGCAGGAACACGTTTCTGGCCAGCTGTACCTGTCATGTTAAGCTCGCCTGTTCCTCTAAAATGGTGAGTCCTGGTAAGGATATGCAGATACTCGCCAGTTATACTTTTTTTAGGCCGAAGGACATGAAATTCAGTGCTGCCATAACCGCGATCATTTTTTAGCTCTTTGCATAGGCAGCCTTTATAATTCTCAAAGCAAGGAGTAATTTTGGCTACCAAGACATCTCCGGATTCAAATGATGTAAAACCATTCTTTACATCGATTGCTTTTCGAATCTCATCACCTTGAATAATCCCTGACTCGGACACAGCATTCATTGGAAGAAATGTCACCAAGGTGTCATCATCAACAGAATTCGAGCGAGGATTGATCTGAGCAACATCTTTGATTTTTGCTGGTTTCCAATCATTTGGAACTTGGAGCGCTTTGCTCATTGCTGAATCTCCTTGAGCCAGGCAGCTTCGGCGGATTCTGAATAAGGAGTGCTAAGGACTGAGTGATAGTTCCATTCATCATTCATCATTCAGGCCTCATCATTCTTATGTGGAAGTTCGCTTCCCTTAACCAGCTCTTTCTCGGTCGATTTCACCCGTCGCTCCAGCTTTTTGATATCCTCTTCCGAGGGGAGTTCTTCGGGTTTGATCCCTCTTTCCCCAAGCATATTGCGTACACTTGTATTATTCTGGACGTGCTCAGATGAAATTACAGGCTCTCCCTGTAAATCGTGTTGTTTGACATTGAAATTGGTAATCTCGGCCGCAAGGTTTTTGGCTGCAATGGTCACAGTGGGTAGGAAATCTGCCAAAGGTCTATTTTTAGGCATTCCCAATTTATCTTTCATTTGTGCAGTGGTGTTTCCTCCAAACAAAGCGGCATCCCCCCTGGATCGAATCCGCCCAAATCCTCTGTCGTCAACACCTCGTTCATAAATGTTTCTGGAAAGTTCTGTTTCTGATTCTGTCAGTTTCTTTCTCGCCTGAAGACGCTCTTGAAGGCGGATACGCTCTTCAATAAGTTCCTGTTTTCGGGTTTGAATGGCAAAATAAGTCTGAGCGAAGGCAATGACCTCTTTGCGGGGGTCGCCGTTCTGGGCAATAAGATAACAGGCGTAACGGGTGAGCACGATATCTTCAACAGAGCGCTCTGCCCCTGAGCCGATTTTGACCATTTTGTTGACGTCAACAAAATGGTTTTGAACTAATGCACCTGAGTTTTCAGCTGCTTCCTTTGCTTTTTCAACAACCTTCAGGAAGTTTCGCCATTCCGTATAGCCCAATGTCTCCTGAATATCTCTTGCATACCAGAACTCAACATCTGTCTCTGGAATCTGTTGAACGATGGCATTAAAAGAGTTTGTCAGCCGCATGATTGTGTTTTTATCCATTACGAATCACCTCTTTGAATCTGTTGAATTTTTTCCGCAATAACACCTGCGGCGAGCGATGAATTATGAGTGCCAAGTTATTTTTCAATTCATCACCCATCTAGGGCTGACCATTGGCAATTACTGACTTACTTGGGTCCGCATTTTGAACAATCAAATAACATGCATAACGTGAAAGTGCATAATCTGAAATTTCACGTTTACTCCCGGAACCGAGATGTACCATTTTTCCCATGTGGGAAAAATGGTTGTCTACCTCGTGACCGGAGTTTCTGCAAGCCTCCATGGCTTTGAGGACTACACGTGAGAACTTATCCCAACTACCGTAATCCAGTGCTTCCTGCAAATCACGTGCATGCCAGAATTCCTGCATGTCCGGGTCACTATGTTTTAACCTTTCAAAAGTGCTATGATGAACTTTCTCAATATCTTTCTCAGTCATTTCCCCCCCAAACATTTATTTTAATTTTTGAATTATCATTTCCCCGAGACCTAGCCTCAAAAGCGATGTCCTTGTGGGCATACGTGCCTCCATAGCGTCCTGCTTTTGAAATAACGCCGATGGCATTGGTCGCCTCAATCCACCGCTTGGCAGTCAATACAAAGCTGTTTAATCCGGCCTGTTTTCTAATCCCATCGAATTCGATGGGATTAAAAGCGGGGTTATTGAGTTGTTCCCATATTCCAAGGAACTCGATGGTGTTCCTGTTTCTCATCCAGTTCTGGATGATGTAATCAGTGCGTTCGCTGTCTTTATAACGGGCGATATCAGTAAGGGAGATGTAATCTTCCTGCTGATTGGATTGGATGGACACCTTTGTACGTAACACCTCAATCTTTTTGGTTTTCGCCACTATTTACTCCCCCGATCAATCCGTTGCAGTTTTTCCGCCATCCGCTTTCTGACTTTGGCCAGTTCTTTTTCCAGGGCGTCTATCTCCAATTGAACGGCATCGATGTCGATCTCCTCTTCCTCTTCGAAGGTATCCACATAACGGGGGATGTTCAGGTTGAAGTCATTCTCTTCTATCTCAGTAAAATCAGCGACGTGAGCGTATTTGTCCACATCCTTACGCTCTTTGTAGGTCTGCATGATTTTGTCGATATGGGCCTCGGACAAAAGGTTCTGTTTTTTGCCGGACACGAACTCGCGGCCGGCATCGATGAACATCACATCCGTTCGTTGTTCCTTTTCGCTTTTAGCAAGAGTCTTCTCCCGGCCGCGATCGAAGACCAGGATGGCAACCGGAATGCCGGTGGTGGGGAACATATTCGCCGGTAACCCGATCACCGCGTCCAGCAGATTCTCCTCGATCACCTTGCGGCGGATCCGTCCCTCCGCGCCTCCACGGAACAGCACCCCATGAGGGACCACGACAGACACCCGCCCGGAACCTTCCTGAGCCACCTCAAGCATGTGGGTGATAAAGGCCCAATCGCCTTTGCTTTTCGGAGGTACCCCGCGCCAGAAGCGATTGAATTGATCGCTTTCGGCATTCTCAGCCCCCCATTTATCCAAGGAGAAGGGCGGATTGGCCACCACGCAGTCGAACTTCATCAAGTGGTCGTCTTCAACCAGCATGGGACTGTTAAGGGTGTCGCACCATTCGATGCGGGCGCTGTCGAGACTGTGAAGAAACATATTCATGCGGCACAACGCCCAGGTGCTTCCGTTGGACTCCTGTCCGAACAACGCGATGTTCTGATCCTTAACTTGCCGAGCGGCCTGGATCAGCAATCCGCCCGCCCCACATGCGGGGTCACATACCCGATCCCCCGATTCAGGCCCGGCCAGCTTGGCGACCAGCTCGGTAACCTTCAACGGTGTAAAGAACTCCCCGGCTTTTTTGCCGGAGTCCGATGCGAAGCGTTCGATGAGGTAGATATAGGTGTTACCGATCACATCTTCTTTGACCCGGGAGGGGCGCATATCCAATTGGGGCTTGTGGAAATCTTCCAGCAGTTGTTTCAATCTGCGGTTTCGATCGCGGGTTTTGCCCAGATTGGCCTCACTGTTGAAGTCGATATTGCGAAACACGCCTTCCAGTTTGGCTTTGTTCGCACCCTCGATATGATCCAGGACGATATTGATCAATTCACCGATGTTCGCGCCGGCACGCCGCTCATACAAGCTGTCATAGGTGGCCATGAAGCGGTCCACTTCATTCCCCCGGCTGTCCTTGAAAACGACTTGTGGCAACACGAAGCGTTCTCGGTCCAACCGTCGTCGGATGCGGACGTCATCATCGCCGAACTGCCTTTTGTATTCACTGTAATGATCGTTCCATACATCGGAGATGTACTTCAGGAACAGCATCACCAGGATATAGTCCTTGTACTGGGCCGGGTCTACGACACCCCGAAAGGTGTCGCAGGCGGCCCATGCCGCGTTGTTGACGTCTTTCTGCTCGATATGGTCGTTCTTCATCTACTTCTTTTCCTTACGTACGCCCTTGAACGGTTTGTCGTCCGCCTTTTGGTCCATGAATCGCCCGGTATCGGTGTCCCGTTTGACGTATTTCCCGGTTTTGGGATTGAAAACCTGTGAACGATTCCGTACGGCTCCCCTGCGGTGGCCGTCGCCGGTGGGTGGGTTTTTCGCCATGTTATCCTCCATTCACTTTCCGGATGAGTACTCCGGAAACGTATTTAGATTTCTTTTCAGCCAGTTTATTGAGTAAAAATGATTCTCTTAGAGACAAATCCGCGATATCAACAATCCGACGCTGGGTCTCAAGGTCCGGGATGGATACGGTCAAACCATCAAGGATTCGTTTGCTGATTACTTTCTGGGTAGCCCCTATTGCTCTCGAATGAAAATAGGCCTGGGCTTGCGGTTGACTGATAAACCAGTTCAGGTATTCCGGCATTACCCAGTCAGGACGCTCGACGCGGATATGAAGCAGAGGCGCGGCAACCACGCATCGACCCGGATCGTCTTTTACAAAGGCTGAGTTCACCGTTTCGCCGCGGGTACGGAAAACCAGGTCGCCCTTTTGAACAAGATTCCGTTCAGTTAAGTGGGGGATGTCCGTTCTACTCAGGTTCCGCAAATCAACCGTCCGAGTGGTCGGATCGAGATCTCGCATCTGAATCACGGCGATCTTTCCTGCGGTCGATTGCCCGATACCCTTACGAAAGGAGTATCCGGTTCGCAGCGTCGCGAATATTTCTAATTTCCTTTCCATACCCGATGCCAAATGCATCATATGGAGACAATATACACTGCCACGACGAGCATGTCAAGTATTTTTTACAAAAACACAGTTACTGTACTTTGAAGCCAAGGCGATGGGTGTGCAGGCATGGATTTCCAGTGGATCTGGTCACCTCAACATCTTCATCAATCCACTCTTCGCACATTTCCTGTACTTATTATAGTTCAGGAATATGACAAATAATGGCCTGGAGTAGAGGTGTGTGGCGGATTCAGCGTTTCTTGACGATGGCCAGGGGGTTGCCCAGGGCCACGGTGTAGGCGGGCAGGCGGCGGTGCACCACGCTGCCGGCGCCGATGATGCAACCGGTGCGGATCTTCACCCCGTCCAGCACGGTCACGGACGCCCCGATCCACACGTCATCCTCGATTTCGATTCCTCCCTTGGAAATCGAAGGCTGGTGCCAGATGGGAATGTCCTTGCGGTCGAAACTGTGGTTGCCTCCGGCCACCATGTAGGTCTGACCCGCGGTGAACACGTATCTGCCGATTTTGAGGATGCTCTCCGAGATGAGGGTGTTGTTGGGACCGATATTGGCGAAATCGTTGATTTCGATGTCTCCACCTTTGCAGCTGATGATGGTGTTGCGTCCGATCACTACGTTGTCGGCGATTCGGATGCCCTGGTTGTCTATGCCTTTGGCGTCCAACACGGTATTGTCGTCAAAAACCACGTTGTTGCCGATACGGATCTTGCGGGGGTGGCGGAGGGTCATGTTGCGGCCGAACACCACTCCTTTTCCCACGGCTTTGAACAGGCGCCGGAAAAAAACTTTGCGCAGGGCAAAGCCAAGCGCCCCGGGCACTGAGGAAAACAGGATGGTGACGGCTTCGTATTTCAAAAAATAACCCAATGAGACATGGCCTAAAAAGAGGTCGCGATATTTTCGCACCGCCCCTTTGTTTGGATCCAACAGGTTCTTTTGTTCTCCGGGGATGGGCCCGGCATCTGGTTTCATGGCGTGATTATACCCCGGATCAGGTTTGCGGATCAAGGGTCAGGTCCCGGGGATCCAGCCCAGGTCCCGGTATCCCTGAACGGCTTTTTGCAGACCGTCTTCAAGTGAGGTGGAAAAACGGACGCCCAGTTCGGTACGGATGCGGGTGGTATCCAGGGGTTTGCCGCGGCGGAAAAATGCCAATCGCGAGCGGCTCAATGGCGCTTCTCTGCCGGCGAGGCCGAAAAGGGTTTCCATGGCTACCGCCGGAGGCAAAAGCAGGCTGACCGGGATATGGATGAAACGGGGACTGCGACCCAGGGCAACGGCAATGGCACCGGCCAGATGGTTGACTGTAACGGCCGCGCCCGCGGCGTTGTAATCCCGGCCGGGTGCGCCTTGCTGGAATACGGCCAGCGCCGCCTCGACCAGGTCGTCTACATATACCGGGGTCTGCAGGATGCGGCCGCTTCCGGCCACAAAGAAAAAACCCGAATGAATCCGGCTGATTAACTTGAATGTGCGCCGGTCGCCTTCACCATACACCCAGCCGGGCCGGATCAGGCAAACCTCGGGGGGAGCGTTCCAGTCAAGGGCGGCCTGTTCCCCGGCAAACTTACTTTTTTCGTATGCATCCACGGGACGGCCCTTATCTCCCTCTTTGAGCAATGTACGCCCCGATGTGCGGCCATAGATCCCGGCGCTGCCGAAGTGGACCACCCGTTTTACCCCGGCGCGGCGCGCCTGCTCCAGCAAGGTGGTGGTGCCTTTCGCATTGATGCGCATGAATTCGCTTTCGGGGATACGCCGGTTGCCCAGGGCGGTGGCCAAATGAAATACCCCATCCAGTCCGCGGCAGAAATCAGCCATGGTGCCGGCATCGGCCACATCGCCCTGCATGACCTCAACATTTTCTTTCAGTGGAGTGGAGTGAACGAGGGCGCGCACGCGCGCGCCTTTTTCAACCAGGGCATGCACCAGGCGATTGCCGATAAAGCCGGCGGCTCCGGTAACGCCGATGAATCGAGATTTCCAGCAATCAGTCATGCGAATTCCTTTGCTTATAGAGTATAGATTACGGTCGGGATGAAAGCAAGCGGACTTTTGGGTCAATTTTTCCTGTGCTACAATAAAATCGATGGAGGTTTTCAGTGGCCGAAAAAGAGCAGATCGATATCATTAAAGGCGCCATTTTATTGGAGCATCGCGGCCGCGCCCTGTATGAATCCGTGGCCGCCGGCCAGGCCAAGGATCCGGTGCGGGAGTTGTTTCAATTGCTGGCGCTTGAAGAGGAACAGCATATTGAGATCCTTTCAAGACAGTACGCCAGCCTGACAAAGGACGGTTCTTTCGTGCTTCCGGATCTGACCGCGGCTGATCATGAAGCCGTGGATCGTACTTTAACCGGCAAGGTATTAAAAGAGATCTCTTCCGTCGGATATGAAGCCGCCGTGATCTCCGCCGCCCTGGATTTTGAAAAAAAAGCCGTGGAATACTACTCCGGCCGGGCCCGGGCCACCGGAGACGAGGATGAGCGCCGGCTCTACCAGTGGTTGGCGGATTGGGAAACCGACCACATGAAGCTCTTTGCGGAAATGGATGATCAACTTCGCGAAGAAGTTTGGTACGACAACCGTTTCTGGCCCATGGATTAGCCGACCCTGCAGGAGGTGAAACGATTCAACGCTTGAAATCAATTGTTCTACATATTTTTTTGGGGATGCTCTTGTCCATGGGTGGAACTTGCCGGGCGTCCGAGAATGAACAGCCCGTTCCCGTGATCATAATCGCCGTGGATACGTTGCGGGCGGATCGCCTGGGATGCTACGGTTACCCACGCCCGACCTCGCCGGAGTTGGATGCGTTGGCCAAAAAATCCGTTCTGTTTACGCGCTGCTTTACCCCTTCTCCACTGACGACTCCGGCTTTCGCGTCCCTGTTGACGTCCCTGCCCCCCCATCGCCATGGAGCCAAGCGCAATGGATTGCCCATCTTTCCCCAGATGGAAACCCTGACGGATTTGTTGAAGGCAGAGGGATACCGTACCGGCGCCTTTATCTCGAGCTGGCCGCTTAAAGCCCGGCTCAGTGGATTGGACCGCGGTTTCGATACTTATGAGGAGGTGTTTGACAAAAAGCGCTGGCTGGGAACCATTAATCCGGAAGGCCGTGCACCCACGGTTAACCAGCGCGTGTTTGAATGGCTGGACCGCTGCGAGGAAGAGCCGATCTTTCTCTGGGTCCATTACTCTGAGCCCCATGCCCCGTACGTTCACCACAAGGAATTCGACTTTGACTACAACCGTTGGCATAAAGAGTTGTACCATCCGGACAGCGATTTTTCCAAGATGCGCAATTACGATACCGAGGTGGGTTTCGTGAATCACCATATCGGCCGCCTGATCAAGCGACTGAAGAAAGACGGTCTGTTTGATCGCGCCATTGTGGTGTTTATGTCCGACCACGGCGAAAGTTTCGGCGAGCATGGTGAATACGGCCACGGTCGCAAACTGTTTAACTCCACCCTGCACGTGCCCTTGATAATGAAATTTCCCGAGAGCGAACGAGCGGGCTCAAAGCTTCATCATGAGGTTTCACTGGAAGACGTGGCGCCCACTATCCTGGGGCTGTTGGGAATGGAACGTCCGGATTGGATGATTGGGCGTGACTTGTTTATTCCCGAAGAGAACCGCACGCTATTTTCCGAAGCCTACAAGGGCGCCGTGCATTTCCGGCGTGGCCGTTATTACCACCACAAGGTTGAACCCATTGGTTATGCCCTGGTTCAGCGTGGAGAGAAAGTGATGCTGACTCCGCGCAACCATCGCTTTCGTTTCTATCACTGGGCGAAAGACCCCCTTGAAAAGCACAACCTTTACCTGAAGCGCCGCTCCGGCCTGGAAGAATGGAAACGCCTGCTGGATGGTTATGTGCGCCGGGTAGAGGAATACCTGAGAATCAGCAAACAATTTGTGCGCAACCCCGGACAGATGACCAAAGAAGATATGGAGAAACTAAAAACGTTGGGTTATTTTTAGCCCGAATGGCGCGCAACAGTCGCAATGACTATTTGAACCGTACCGGGAAAATCATGTTGATAAATCCGGATGCGCGGGTCGATCCGGTGTCATGGAGGAAAGATGAAAAGAGTCGTGACCTTGTTGATCGCCGTGGTGCTGTTTTCGGCAAACGCGGTCTTGCTCCGGGGAGCCGGATTCAAACAGGAGCTCTCTCCCTGGCTGGTATTGGGCCCCCTGCCCGTTTCTGAAACCGAGGTCCGCAACCATGGAACGGATGAGGCCCTGGCGGGCTTTCCGCACCTGGATGCTTCCCGCATACATCCCCGCGTCGGGGAGACGGTTGATTGGGGAACGGGCCCTCAGGTGCAATGGCGTGAATATCGCAAGGGCAACCTGGCGGTTTCCGCCCCGGCGATCTACTACCTGGCCACATGGGTGGACGCCGATCGGTGGCTGGCCGCCAGGCTGTTGCTGGACCGGGTGGATTACGCGTTTACCGTCTATCTGGACGGCAAACCCCAGGAGACGTTCCGGGTGCACGCGGATACCTGGGGGGTGGATATGCAACTGCCTGCGGGTTGTCATCAACTGGTGGTCAAGTTGCTGGTGCGTCCCAAACGGATCCCCCGTTTTCTGCCCCATTTGGAGTGGAGTGAAGAGTTCGGCAAAATGCCTTTGCGGGCTTCTGTTGAGCCCGGGCGGAATATGGACATCAAGCATGTAATCTATGCGGCTGAAGCCGTGAATGTAAGCATGGCACCGGATGGACGACACGTGGCTGTGTCTCTGAGGCGGTTGGATTCAAAAGATATGCGGCGCAGTTGGACTGAAGTGCTGGGAGTGGATTCCGGCCGCGTGGTGTGGACCAGTGAGGGCGTGGGCAATGTCACCGGCATTACATGGTTGCCTGATTCCTCGGGTTTCGCGTTTATCCGCAAGCACAAGGAAAGCGCCGATATTATGGTCCACCGGCTCAGGGATCATTCACTGCGAACGGTTTGTGCCGGTATCGCCCGTTTAAAGGAGGTATGGTGGTCCCCGGACAACCGCTACCTGGTTTATGCCGTGGAGGAACTTCCCTCGCCTGACTCTGAATGGAAATATATCAGGGAAATCGCCGACCGGGCTGCTTCTTCGCCTCGGCATGTGGGGTTGTTTGTCCATTTTTTGAGCGGTTCCGTGACCCGGTGCCTGACACGTCCCGAAGAACGGTTTCACCAGGCTCGTATCAGCCCCGACGGCAAACGCATCCTGTTGGAGCGCAAGGTTCCCGATCCCGCCCGGCGTCCGTATGAACGTTACGAGGGTGTTATTGTGGATCCGGCAACCATGGAACGCGATATACTGTTGGCGGATCCCTGGATTAACGAGGCTTCATGGGCTCCGGATTCCAGCCGGCTCCTGGTGATCGGCGGCGCTTCCGCCTTCGGTGGTAAGGGGAACGTATTGTCGGGTGGATCAATCCCGAATGACTTTGATGGTCAGGCGTATTTGTTCGATATCGCCGGCCGTTCGGCTGCCGCCATCTCCCGCACTTTTTCCCCCTCGATTTCCTCCGGTTTCTGGCCCGCGCAGGAGGATTGCATTTACTTCCACGTGGTGGATGGGGCAAAGGAATCGCTGTCTATATGGCGAAAAGACCGCGGGTTTGAAATCCTGGATTTCCCAGTGGACGTGGTGCATCGGGTGGGTTGGTCTGTGCGGCGCTCCGTGGCCGTGGCCTGGGCCTCCGGAGTCACCACTCCCCATCGCCTCTACCGGGTGGACTTGAAACGCCGCCGGGTCGGACTGTTGCGTGACTTTAACGCCGATTTGTTCCGCGACATCCGTTTCGGTAAGGTGGAAGACCGGGATTATCGTACTCCGGAAGGACGGGTGGTTCCCGGGCGCCTGTACTATCCGCCGCAATTCAACCCCAATCGCAAATACCCGCTCATCGTCTATTATTATGGCGGTACCTCGCCGGTTACCCGGGATTTCGCCGGGCGCTATCCCAAGAATTGGTATGCGGCCCAGGGCTATATGGTTTACGTGTTGCAGCCGACCGGGACCGTGGGTTACGGCCAGGGTGCGTCCGCCGTGCATGTCAATGACTGGGGAAAGCAGAGCGCCGCGGAGGTTATCGCCGCGGTGGATGCCCTGGTTGAATCCCACCCCAACGTGGACCCGGACCGAATCGGTGGTATGGGCGCTTCCTATGGCGGATTTTTGACCCAGTACCTGGCCACGGTCACGCAACGTTTTTCGGCCCTGATTTCTCACGCGGGAATCGCTTCTTTGGCCAGTTACTGGGGTGTGGGTGACTGGGGCGTGCTTTACAGTGGAGTGGCGTCAGCGGATTCCTTTCCCTGGAACCGCAAATCTCTCTATGTAGAACAAAGCCCCCTGTTCATGGCGGACCGCATTCACACTCCCCTGCTTCTGCTGCATGGGGAAAGGGACAACAATGTTCCTCCGGGGGAAAGTTACCAGATGTTTGCCGCCCTGAAACTGTTGGACCGCGAGGTCGCCCTCGTAACTTTCAAGGACCAGCAACACTTCATTCTGGATCCGCCACAGCGCCGGCGATGGATGCGCACCATTATCGCCTGGTTTGACCATTGGCTCAAAGGTGAACCCCAGGCCTGGGACGGCATGTATCCGGAAAAGCAGGCAAAGAACTGATCAGTCCGCTTTTACGGGATCAGGTGTGCGGTTGATTACGTTGACGTAGTTGTAGGGGATCTCGATGCCCCTGGTGTCGAATGCCCGCTTGATGCGCAGGTTCAATTCGCGACCCACCGCCCATTGCTGCGCGGGCGCTGTCTTGGCCAGGATGCGGAAGTTTACCGAAGACTCCCCGAAAGAGATAATGCCCTGGGGCAAGGGTTCGTCCACCAACAGCTCTTTCCATAACGGGTCGCGCATGATGCCGCTGCAGATATCCTTCAACACCTGCATGACCTTTTCCGCGTCGGTGTCGTAGGAAACGCCGATGTTGACCACGGCCATGGACCACTTATGAGTGAGATTGGACACGCTGTCAATGCTGCCGTTGGGGATGATGTGCATGGTGCCGTCCAGGGAGCGCATCTTGATTGTACGGAAAGAGATCTTTTCCACCACGCCCGCTTTGCCGTTGATCTTGACCACATCCCCCAGAGCCAGTTGTTCTTCCATGAGCATGAAGAAGCCGCTGAAGAAATCCTTGACCAGCGATTGGGAACCGAAGCCGATGGCCAGGGACAAGCCTCCGGCGGCGACCAGGAAGGGAGCATAGTCTATGTTTAACTCTCCCAGAATCCACAGGGCGCCGAGG
>DSBM01000065.1 GCA_011049425.1 Candidatus Aminicenantes bacterium | reverse complement strand
TCTTTCCACCATTCCAGCATCTGCAGGTACTTCTGATCCGGCGACATGTCAGGTGCAAAGGCAAAGCGTTGACTTTTCAATGTGCCCGCGTCCATGTGGCGGATCAGGATCTGGATGATGCGGTCGCGGTTCTCTTCACGCAGTTTAACGATGCGCGGGTCGAGGCCGGTGCTCCAGCGTTCCATCCACGCCTCTACCTGTTCGCGATCGGGCATCTCCCGGGTATAGCGGCCGGAAAACTGGCGGAACAACTGCAGCATGTCCTGGAAAAAGCTGGGTTTGGCGCCGCCGGTCCCATGGGTTACCGCCAGCCAGATCAGCTTGACGGGGTTGCTGACGGCCTTTTCGCCCCTGAGGTTGAGGTCGTCGAATTCGCGGCCGGCGTTGTCGATGTAATCGAGAATACGGATGGCGGCGAAATCGCGCCAGGTCAGTTTTTCGAATGCCTCGCGTCCCCTGGCTTCGCGGCGGTAGAAGGCATAGGCGTCCGGATTATTGCGCAGTTCACGGTCCACCCAGTTGCGCACCCCCACCAGGGCTTCGGTGGTGTTGCGCGCGTTGCGCATGATTTCATCCAGGATGGGGTTTTCCTTAAGCAGCTGCTTGAGCAGCATGTGGGCCTTGACCGTGATGGCGATATGGTCCAGCACATGATCTTTGCTGCGTGAGGTTTTATTTATTGGTTCACTTGTCTTCATAGATATATTTTGCCGGTTATCCGACGCAATGTCAAAGGAGGGAGAAGAATGAAGAAGTTGAGGGAGTTGAGAGAGTTGAGGGGGACAAGAAGTTGAGGAAAGGTGAACAATTTTCGTAGAGTTTCCTTATTTGGCATATGATTTGCTCTTATCTTTCATGAAATTTAAAAATATTGAAGACATCTGGATCTGGCAGGAAAGCGTAAATTTATGCGAAGATATCTTCAGATTCACAGCAAAAAGCAGCCCCTCACTTATTCAGGACCATGAATTGTCCAGCCATTTGCGCAAAACTGCGATCTCTATACCGTCTAACATCTCTGAAGGATTCGGCAGAGAAAGTTTGTCCGAGTTCAGACGCTTTTTGGTTATTGCCAGAGGTTCTTGTGCTGAATTGCGCACCCAAATCCTGATCGCCAATAAGGTGGATAAGCTACCATTGGAAATTTGGCAGGATCTGGATGCCGAAACCAGCCAAATTTCCAGAAAAATATTCAAATTGATCAGCTATTTAAAAAAAGAAATTATGAAGAAAAAAGTTGAAAGAGTTGAGGGTGGAAGAGAAGCTGGGAGAAATAGTTCCTGATCTTATTTCATTCAGTGACTGGCCTTCGCCAGAGCGATATTTTCGCTAGCATTGGTTTGTATTCTTCTTAACTGTTTTTCCGCCCTCAACTCCCTCAACTTGCTCAACTTCTCTTTTCCAGATCAATCCGTTGCTGCAGGTTTTTCCAGAGTTGGCGGATGTCCGTGGCGGCAATTCCGCCTTCGTCGATAACCGTGTGCCCGCGTACCTGGGCGCGGGTCGCGGCGGCGTCAAAAGCGATTCTTCCCAGGGATTCCACACCCCGCGCGCGGGCGTTATCTTCAATGCGCTGCGTGATTTCCGCATTGATGTCCCACTTGTTTACGCACAGGGCGGCGGGAATATGGAAATGGCGCGCCAGGCCCAGCACCCGGTCCAGGTCGTGTTCACCCGATATCGTGGGTTCCACCACCACCAGCACCAGGGTGGTTCCGGTAACGGTGGCGATTACGGGACAACCGATTCCCGGAGGGCCGTCCACCAGGATCAGGGAGCGCCCGGAAGACCGCGCCTCGGCCCGGGCGGATTCACGCACCTGGGAAACCAGTTTGCCGGAGTTCTCCGCCCCGGGTTTCAGGCGCGCATGCACCATGGGTCCGGTGCGGGTGCGGGAGATGCTCCATTCGCCGCAATGGCTGTCGGGAAAATCGATGGCCTGAACCGGACAGAAGCGCACGCAAACGCCGCAGCCTTCGCAGGCGGCCGGGTCGACACGAAACACCGTGCGGCCGTCCCTGGCGGTGACTTCATCTATAGCTTCGTAGCGGCAGTAGTCTTTGCACACCCCGCAGCCGCGGCAATCCAGTTCGCGGATCACGGCTTCGTGTCCGCTGACGAATTCATGGCGTTGCCGCACTTCGGGTGCCAGTACCAGGTGCAGGTCGGCCGCGTCCACGTCGCAGTCGGCTACCACCGCGTTTTCGGCCAGAACGGCCAGCGCCGCGGTGATGCTGGTCTTGCCGGTTCCACCTTTGCCGCTGATGACGGCGATTTCAACAGCCTTACCTGTATCGGGACTCATGATGCTTCTCCGCGTGCATTCAGGATTTTGGCAATGCGCTTTTCCAGGTTGACGAATTCGTCGCGGTAGTGGGGCAAGGCCTCCACCAGCAGTTCGCCGCGGGAATAGGCCTCGGCAATGGCGCGATCTTCGGGAATCCGCGCCAACAGGGGCGCGCTGTGACGACGGCACACTTCTTCCACGGTTCCATCACCTTCACCGCTGCGGTTGATCACCACGCCGAACGGCAGGTTCATGGCCGTCAGGGTTTCCGCGGCAAGGCCCAGGTCGTGGACACCGAAGGGGGTAGGTTCCGTCACCAGTACCACCAGGTCGGCCCCGCGCACCGCCGCCGCGAATGGGCAGGCGGTTCCGGGAGGTGCGTCGATAATTAGTGTTCCCTCCGCAGGCTGCGCCTTTGTGGCGCGAATGACCGGTAGCGATAGCGCCTCCCCCACGTTCATGCGCCCGCTGATCACCGTGATATTGTCACACGCTTTCCCCCGGCTGACTTCACCGATCACGCGATCCACTTCCGTGATCGCCCCTTCGGGACACACCCGGGTACAGCCGCCGCAGCCATGGCACAACTCGTTAAACACCACGATCTTTGTCTGCATGTCGCCCAGGGCGTTGAATTCGCAGAAACGCGCGCATTCACCGCAAACCGTGCACAGATCGGCATTGATGCGCGGAACGGGAATGCCCACCGGTTCGGTCTGTAAAGCCCTGGGGGAAAGAAAGAGGTGCACATTGGGCTCTTCCACATCGCAGTCCATCACCGTAACCGGCCCGGGCATCACCCGGGCCAGGTTCACGGCAATCGTGGTCTTGCCCGTACCGCCCTTTCCGGACGCCACGGCAACGCGTTTCACCAGTGGCCCCGGACGTCGGCGTCATCGGCCTCCGTCAGTTCCCCTTTGCGAAACTGTTCAAGCGCGTGGCGTACCGTACCGGTCGCTCCGGTGTAGATCTTGATGTTGGCCGCCTGCATGGCGCTGAACGCGTTGGGACCGCAATGGCCGCTGAGCAGGGCGGATACGCCCAAGCGGGCCGCGGCCTGGGCGGCCTGGACTCCGGCCCCCTGGGCCGCGCCGCGGCCGGCGGCGTTGTCCACCGCTTCAACCACTTCTTCTTTGTCCACGTCCACAACCAGAAAAAAAGCCGCGCGGCCGAAGCGGGGGTCCACATTGGCGTCAAGGTCTTTTCCCTCTGCCGTAATCAGTACCTTCAT
>DSBM01000064.1 GCA_011049425.1 Candidatus Aminicenantes bacterium | reverse complement strand
GTTTGCGTTCGCTTATGCTTTATGCCCTGCGGGTACTCATACTCACAACCGCTTACCAATTACCAATGTGTATTTACCCACACAAAACGTAATAGATCCAAAAGTTGAAAAGGGAAGACGTAGGGGCGGGTTTGAAACCCGCCCGTACACTTGAAGTTGAAAATGTAGGGGCGACCGGCCGGTCGCCCGTACGCGAAAAAAGGTGAATCAACTCTCTCAGCTTCTTTTTTCCACCTTCTGCAAGTTCTGAAGCTGCAAGGCCTATCGCCGCGGATTGATGCGCCGGAATTCCGCTTTTATCGATGCCGGCGGTTGCTTATCCAGTAAACTCACCACCAGGATGGCCAGGGCGGAGAAAAGGAACCCCGGGACGATTTCATACAGGTCAAAAATGCCTCCGGACAGGGGCTTCCACAACAGGACCGTGACTCCGCCCACGATGATTCCAGCCAGGGCTCCCTTGCGGGTCATGCGCGGCCAGTACAATGAGATGAGTACCAGGGGACCGAAAGTGGCGCCGAATCCGGCCCACGCATAAGCGACCAGTTCCAGTACACTGTTTTCAGGGTTCATGGCCAGAATCAGCGCCGCAACGGCAACGACCAGCACGGCCAGGCGGCTGATCCAGAGCAGTTCCCGTTCTCCGGCACGCGGTCTCAACAGGACCTTGTAGAAATCGTGGGTGATGGCCGAGGAGGTGACCAGCAACTGCGAGTCCGCCGTACTCATGATGGCCGCCAGGATGGCGGAAAGAAAGATCCCCGCGATCAGCGGGTGGGCCATGCGTTCAACCAGCAGGATAAAGACTTTTTCAGAGTCCGGCCCGATCAGGGATTGCACCGGCAGGGCCGCTCCGGCCATGCCCGCCAAGACGGCGCATCCCAGGCTGATTACCACCCAGGTCATAGCGATATGGCGGGAACGGGGGATTTTCGCGGGATTGCGGATGGCCATGAAACGGGCCAGGATGTGGGGCTGTCCGAAATAGCCCAGTCCCCAGGCCAGTGAAGACAGGACGGCCAGGAGGCTGATGGCCGTTCCGGAAGGGGTTGTCAGGGGATTGAGGAATTCTCTGTTCAGGTTGGATAACGCTGAGATAGTCGCGTTGAACCCGCCTTTTTGCACGACAACCATCAGGGGGACAATGGTGATGGCCAGGAACATGATGAGCCCCTGAAAGAAATCGGTCCAGCTGACCGCCAGGAATCCGCCCATGAACGTATAGGTGATAATGACCAGGGCACCCAGGATCAGGGCGGTCAGGTAGGGCAATTCAAATACCGTGGAAAACAACTTGGCTCCGGCCACGAAACCCGACGCCGTGTAGATCAGGAAAAACACCAGGATGAAGAGGGCTGAAAACAGTCGCAACAGGTGTGACCGGTCATGGAAGCGGCTCTCAAAGTAATTGGGAATGGTCAGCGAGTTGTCTGCCGCCTCGGTATAGCGTCGCAGGCGCTGTGCCACCAGTTTCCAGTTCAGGTAGGTGCCCACACCCAGTCCCAGTGCGATCCATCCGGCCTCGATACCGGCCAGGTAAGCGAATCCCGGGAGTCCCATCAGCAACCAGCCGCTCATGTCGGATGCCTGGGCGCTCATGGCCGCCACCCATGAATTCAGCCCCCGCCCGCCCAGGATGTAATCCGACAGGTTGCGGGTGCGGCGGTAAAAGAACCAGCCGATGGCCAGCATGAAAGCCAGGTACAGGGCAAAAGCGACTATGACGTGGGCGTTGTTTAATGACATGATTCCGTTTGGGAATAATCAATCTCCAGGGAATGATTTTACGGGAAGAGCGGGGTAAGGGCAAGGCGGGCGCCCGACTCTCGGCGGGCGCCCGCCTTTTTGCATCTCAATGGTATTAAAGACCCATCTCTTTCAGGATATGGTCGGCTTTGGCCAGTTTTTCCGTGATAAACAACACGTAACGGATATCGACGGAGATGGAGCGTTGAATATCGTTGTCGAATTCCCAGTCGCCGGTAAGGGCTTCGTAGTTGCCGTCGAACAAAATGCCCGCCAGCTCGCCCCTGGCATTGAAAACGGGACTGCCGCTGTTGCCGCCGGTACTGTCCACTTTGTGGGTGAACGCCACGGGCACGTCGTTCAGGTCAGGGTGGGCCCAGCGGCCGAAATCCTTTTCCTTGTAAATGGCCTTGAGTCCTTCAGGCACGATGAAGGGCTTTTCGCCGGTTTCCTTCTCCATTACCCCGGAAAGGGTGGTAAAGGGGGCGTAGCGCACGGCATCTCGAGGCTCGTATCCGGCCACCTCTCCCCAGGAAAACCGCAGGGTGCTGTTGGCGTCCGGGTAAAGAGGAGAAGAAGACCTGGCCTTCAGGGCGAGGATGTATTGGCGCCGCAGGTCTTCCAGGCGCGCGTTCAGCCGTTCATTGCGCTTGCGTGCCGCTTCCGTTTCCGGATACATGCGGGCCGCCAGTTGCAACAACGGATCGTTGACGGCTTCGATCTCTTTGACCGATTTGGTGAAAAGGGATTGGACAAATTCCAGGTCTTTCAGGCGGGTGGCGGCGTAGGCTTTTTCCACGAATGCCTCGATCCCCTTTTCGCCGTCTTTAAGGATGGGTTCCAATGCCTGGATACGTGCGCCCTCGGGCAACTGGTCGGCCTTCATGAGCAGGCGCTTGAGCAGCGCCTTGTCCGCGGGTTCATAAAAACTCATAAGGGAAAAACGC
>DSBM01000063.1 GCA_011049425.1 Candidatus Aminicenantes bacterium | reverse complement strand
TTTTTTCATATTCTCTTTGCGTTTACAGCCGGTGCGACGCTGCGAACCCAGATTAACATGAATACGGAATCAGGCCAAATCCGTATGCATCATGCGGAACGGGCTTTGTTTTCCCGCTTACGCGCGTGGATATCCAGCAGGCGTTTGCGCATGCGGACATTGGCGGGTGTGATTTCCAGCAACTCATCATCGTTGATGTATTCAATGGCCTGCTCCAGGGAAAACCGCCGCGGCGGTACCAGCCGGACGGCGTCATCAGAACCCGCGGCACGCATGTTGGTCAACTTCTTGGTCTTGCACACATTGACCACGAGGTCGTTTTCCCGGCTGTGTTCGCCCACGATCATGCCCGGGTAAACCGGCATCCCGGGATCAATAAATATAACTCCCCGTTCCTGGAGGTTATGTAATGCAAAGCCAACGGAAACTCCCGCTTCCGATGCGATCAGTACACCCTTGACGATCCGCCTGATTTCTCCCTTGTGCGGCTCGTACGCATGAAACACGTGGTTCAATATCCCTGTGCCCCGCGTTGCGGTAAGAAAATCTCCATTCATGCCGATCAAGCCCCGGGCCGGAATGCGGAACTCCAGGCGGGTGTACCCTCCGCTGCCGTTACTCATGTGGATGAGTTCACCCCGGCGTTGACCGAACATCTCAATCACCACTCCCGAAAACTCTTCCGCCACATCCACGGTGGCTGTTTCCACCGGCTCCAGTAACCCCTGGGGCGACTCCTGGAAAATGACCGCCGGGCGGGAGGCTTGGAATTCATAGCCTTCCCGCCGCATTTTTTCCATCAGTACGGCAAACTGCAAAGCCCCCCGCCCTTTCAACTGGAATGCGTTCTGGGTATTCGTCTCATCAACGCGCAGGTTCACATTGTCGCGCTGTTCCCGCCTCAGCCTGGCCAATAGATGCCTGGATGTCACGAATCGCCCTTCATTCCCGGAGAATGGGGAATCGTTGACCATGAATGTCATGGCCATGGTCGGCGGATCGATGTGGATCACCGGGATCTGCACTAGAGATTCCATTTGGCAAATCGTCTCACCCACGTCAATATCACTGATACCGGCCACCGACACGATCTCGCCCGCGTGAGCGGATTCAACTTCTTTCCGCTCCAAACCCTGGTAAGTGAACATGCGGGAAACGCGGAAGGAGCCGCATTCACCGGCACCGCGAATGCGGACGACATCCTGGTTGCGGCGGATCGTGCCGTTGTGGATGCGGCCGGTGCCGATCCTTCCCAGGAAGGACTCGTAAGCGACGGCCGAAACCAGTACCTGCAGCGAAGCGTCGGCGTCACCTCCGGGCTCGGCCACGTGATGAATGATTGTATCCAACAGGGGGGTCAGGTCCGTGTTGTCACCATCCGGATCGTACCTGGCGAAACCGTCCCGCGCTGAAGCGTAAACAACCGGAAAATCCAGTTGCTTGTCATCCGCTTCCAATTCCACGAATAAGTCAAAAACCGCGTCCAGCACCTCTGCGGGGCGGGCATTGGGCCTGTCGATCTTGTTTATCACCACGATCGGCGCCAACCCGAGTTGCAGCGATTTTTTCAAGACGTACTTGGTCTGGGGCATGGGTCCTTCAAAAGCGTCCACCAACAGCAACACCGAATCCACCATGCGCAGGATGCGTTGCACTTCGCCCCCGAAATCGGCATGACCCGGGGTATCGACCACATTCACTTTGCAATCCCGATAGACAAAGGCGGCGTTTTTGGAAAAAATGGTGATCCCCTTCTCCCTTTCCAGGTCGGTATTGTCCATGACGCGGGCAACCACCGGCTGGTTGCGGCGGAACACTCCGGTCTGGCGCAAAATGGCGTCTATCAATGTGGTCTTGCCGTGATCTACATGTGCAATAATGGCGATATTCCTGATTTGATGCATTTTTGGGGTTCCTTGCTCCTGGTGGATCCGCGTCAACGGACAATCAGAAGGGAAAATATAGTGTACCACATTTTCAGTTACATGGCGATTGCTTTGCGAAAAGCAACTTCAGTTTTCGGCAAGTTGAACGATTGCGGCGCGGATGGACTGAATCACCCGTTCCCAATCAAAGTGGCGATACACATAAGCACGCCCCTTTTCGCCCATGCGCCGTCGCAACCCGGGGCTGGAAAAAAGGCGGGAAGCCTCGCTTTCCAACTCACCGGGATCCGCGTAAAGCAGTCCCCCGCCTGACAGGTTGACATGTTCAGCCAACACCGGGCTGCGGCGATTGGCCAATACCGGGGTTCCCTGTGCGAAGGACTCCAGCGTGGTGATGGAAAGGCTCTCGAGCGGGGACGGTTGCAGCGAAAACACGGCTCCACGGAAAGCCGACAGTTTCTCCGGTTCAGAAACGAACCCGGCATAACGAATGCCTTCCACTTCGGGAATCTCCATGAGCCGGCGACCCAGCAGAACCAGGTCCACCAGGTGGTGACGGCGCAGCGATGAGTAAGCGTCAAACACTTCTTCCAGACCTTTGCCCCGTTCGATTCGCCCCGCGTACAACATGTATGCACCGAAAATAAATTGATTCCTGCGAAACATCTCGGGATCAATGTCTGCGGGAAGGTTTACTCCGGTGCGCACCAGTTCCATACCTTGGCTACGCCCAAACACGCGTTGAACCAATTCCTGTTCCGCCCCGGTCAGAAAAAACAAGCGCTCCGGACGCTCAAAGACCCGCCGCATGATTTTCAGGTACAGCGGCGGCTCATCGTGAGCCGTGGGAAACAGGGCGATGGGACGATCCACTTTGTCCATGCCCAAAACAGTAGGCAAATACAGGTAGGTGAAAAACAGGAAAACATCGTAATCCCGGTAATCGGTTTCCAGGGCCCGGAGCAGATCCGGGCTTTGGGGACCCTGTTCCAGAATCCACTGCCGCTCATCCCGGTCCTGGGGGACAGCTTCGAAAAATTCCGCCGAGAACCGGTTGAATGCATCAATATCCCGTTGTTTCACCACGGGGAATCGCAGGATTCGAACCCCCCGCAGAATGGATTCACCCGGAACAAACTCATTCGCCCAGCTAACGTAATCCAGAGCCGTTGTGGTAAAGACGGTCACATCGCATCCCGACGCATTGAGACGCTCACACACATCCCGGGCCAGAGTTTCAGCGCCGCCGACAACTCCCTCGCCGTAGCGCTGCACAACCGCTCCGACCCGGATCATGTTTCTTTCAACCACTCCACCAGGCGCCGGGGATGCGATTGTTCCTGATAGGTGCGCATCCGCTCCCGCGCGGCCCGGCTCAGCCGGGAACGCAAGTCCGCATCCGTGATCATGCGTTCCACCATCCCGGCCACCCTCTCTACGGACTTGTACTGAAACAAGATGCCTGCCCCCTCAAGCGTTTCCTCCACGGCACCGGCGTTGTAGGCCAGTACGGGTACATTGAGATGCAGGCTCTCGATCAGCGGCAGGCAGAACCCCTCATGCTCGCTCATGGACAGAAACACGTCTCCGGATCGATAGACAGCCAGCAATTCACTGAAAGGTATATGTCCAGTAAACAGGATATCTTCGGAATCAAGGTAAAACCGGCCGGCCAGATCCCGTACCGCGTAAAAGTACCGCGGCAACAAAGAGGTTTTGCCGGCAACCACCAGGCGAATGGAAGCGGAAATGTATTTCTTGTAATAAAACAAGACTTTAACCAGATCCTCGATTTTCTTATTTGGAGATATGCGGCCCACAAAAATAATGGTGCGGCGATCATCGCAGAGTAATTTGCGGTATGCCGGCGCATGGGGACGGTCGTACTCGGTGGTGTCGATCATGATGGGAAAAACGCGTATATCACACTTGTAACCCAATTGCGTCAATTCACGAGCGTTATAGTTGGAATCCGCCACACACAAATCAAAAACACCATTCAGCCTGGCCAGGTGATCCCTGCCCGCGTGGGTAAAACGTGTCAACTCAGGTGAAAAGTGGACGAAAAACGTTGCCGGAGTGACATTGTGATAAATCATGACTTTGCGCCCCCGGGCGCCGATAAAGAAATCAGTCAATATCGAGGGCACGGCAAAGTGAAGCAATTTTATGGAATCCGTCGACTCCTGGTAATGCGCAAAATCCGTAACCATATCCTCCAAACCTTCGTCCCTGGACAACGCCACAATGCGGGAATCTATTCCCTGGGATATCAGAAAACGGTGCAGGCGCAGGGTGGAAGTGCCAATGGCATCTCCCCAGTGAAAAGCCGGAAGAAATTGCTCTACAATCATAGTGGTACCGATTTCAGTCTCTAAAAAACAGGATGACGGATTTTAACACGCCGGCAAATCAGGTTCAAGCGCAACCACCTCTTTTGTAACAAATACAAAATTGTTGAAATTACATCATTTATATGTTATAGTCATTACCATGGACAAGGAGGCAATCATGACATTTATAAACGACAGTTTGAGAAAAGAGATGGAACCCATGCTGAACAGTTTGAAAAGGCCGGTTAACCTTGTATTTTTTACGCAGAAGACAGAGTGTCGTTTTTGTGTTGAAACCCGTGGCCTGCTTACCGAAATAAGCAAATTATCGCCTGGCATCAACCTGGAAATACTTGATTTTCAGGGTGATCAGTCGCGGGCCCGGGAACTGGGAGTGGATAAGATTCCCGCTACCGTCGTGATGGCCGATGAAAACCTTGGAATCCGCTTTTTCGGCATTCCCGGAGGTTATGAATTTGCCTCCATGCTGGATGCGATTCATATGGTATCGCAATCTGAAACTGAACTCAGCCCGCAAACCCAAACTTTCCTGGACAACCTACAAAAAGAGATCCACCTCCAGGTATTCGTTACACCCACCTGCCCCTATTGTCCCGCTGCGGTTACCCTGGCACATCGCATGGCGCATTACAGTCCCCGGGTAACGGCGGACATGGTGGAGGCCACTGAATTTCCCCATCTGGCCCAGAAATACAATGTGATGGGGGTTCCCCGCACGGTGATCAATGAATCCGCTTTTTTGGAAGGAGCGGCGCCGGAATCGATGCTGGTTGAAAAGATTCGAACGGTCCTTTAACGTCGCCCCGCTTGATTTTGCCGTACGCGGTTTCTATAATGTCAAAACCTGAATTTGGAGGAGATAACCAATGAAAAAGTACGTTTGCACAGTTTGCGGTTATGTGTATGATGAGGCCGAAGGTGACCCGGATTCCGGTATCGCTCCGGGCACCGCTTTCAGCGACATTCCGGACGATTGGGAATGCCCGCTTTGCGGAGTCGGAAAAGAAGATTTCGAACCCATGGAAGACTGATCCGTTCTTTTTTTGAAAACACGATTGACAAGGAGGTCATAATGATTAAAAAAACCATTCAGGACGCGTTGAACCAGCAAATCAACGAAGAACTTTTTTCTGCATACCTGTACCTTTCCATGGCGGCACAGTTTGATGAGATGAACCTCGGCGGATTTTCTCATTGGATGGAGAAACAGGCTCAGGAAGAGTTGGAACATGCCATGAAGTTTTACCACTTCATCAATGAACGGGGTGGACGAGTTGAGCTTCAGGCCATCAAGGTCCCACAAAAAGACTGGGATTCAGCTTCTAAAATGATGTCTGAGTCACTGGCCCATGAAGAACACATCACCACGTGCATCCACAACCTGGTAGAACTGGCCACACGTGAAAAGGATTATGCCACCATGAACATGCTGCAATGGTTCGTCAACGAACAGGTGGAAGAAGAAGCCGGCGTGACTAAAATCGTAGAGAAACTCAAACTCATCGGCGAACGCGGCCAGGGACTGTTCATGCTTGATCGTGAATTGGGCGCGCGCGACTGATCCCGAATCACGAACTGACGCCGCCATGCTATGCCGCCATGCTATTGATTCAGTGGCGGTTTTGGGTTACAATGCGGTTGAATGGCGGTGTAGCTCAGCCGGTAGAGCAGTCGGCTCATATCCGATATGTCGGGGGTTCAAGTCCCTCCACCGCTATTCCAACCGCTTAACATGGAAATCCTTCTTCCGCCTTTCCGGGACCGGTTGCTTCAACTCATTCCCGATATCCAGGGGGCTATCATATACGCTGCCTTTTCCGGTGGAAAAGACTCGGTTGCGCTGCTGACCCTGTTGTCTGCCCTGGAAAGTGAACTGAAATTCACCCTGAAAGCGGCTTACCTGAACCACGGCATCCGCGAAGATGCTTCCCGGGAATCCTTGTGGGTCTTTAACTTCTGTTCAGAGCGAACCATCCCCCTGGTCACGGAATCAGCCGACGTGAAAGAACTGGCCGGCCGTGAAGGTATCAATCTAGAGGCAGCGGCCTCCCGCAGGCGTTATGCGTTTTTCCAGCGTCTGGTCAACCTTTCACCCACCAGCTGGTTGGCCACCGCGCACACCCTGTCCGACCAGGTGGAAACGTTCTTTATGCGCCTGATGCGGGGAAGCGGAGCGGCGGGGCTGGCAGGCATTCTTCCGCTTCGGGGAAGGCGCATTCTGCGGCCCCTGGCGGTTTTCTCTGAAGCGGACATTCGCGCTTTTCTCCAACGCCGGCATCTTTCCCACTACGAGGACCCCTCCAACCAGGATCTCACCCTGCTGCGCAACCGCCTTCGTCACGAGATCCTGCCGATAATACGGCGCCAATTTCCCCAAATGGATCAACGCATCCATGATGCCACGCGTATTTTCAAAGACGAAAGCGACTGCTTTGTCATGCAGGCGCGGCATTTGCTGAATCACATCACGATCCTGGGACAGGTCATCCCCCCGGGCGCACTGGATTCGATTCACCCGGCCCTGCAACGCCACGTGCTGCGGGAATACCTGCGACGATTGCGCGGGGATTTACTGGAGATCTCGCTGGCACACGTTGAAGCCCTCATGCCGCCCAACCCGTCTACCCGTCACTTGAGCCTTCCCGGAATCACCCTGACCCGGCAAAAAGACTTCCTGTTCCCCAGAGACTTTTCGGCTCCTACTTACAGCCACGTTCTTCCCACTGACGGCGACTGCATGATCCCGGAGATTTGCGCACGGGTACGGGTTTGCTTGTGCCGCGCTGAGGCAGGAGATAAATTGAATCCAAGCGATTCACCTGCTTTCACGGTGGAAATGAATCCAAAAAAACTGCGTTTTCCCCTGCGGGTGCGCTCGGTCCGCGGCACGGATCGTTATCGCAAACAGGGAAGCGATTTTTCCCAGCGCGTTTTTGAAATGGTCAGGGCCGCCGGGTTACCCGCGGCTTTACGTCCGCTGCGCCCCCTCCTGTGCGACGCATCCGACCAGCCAATCTGGATTCCCGGCCACGCCGCGGCAGCTCATGTGAAACCCGGGCCGAATACTCCGCGTTTAAAGATTCAAATGGACGGGATCTGGCCTCAGGCGCCTTTTCAATCCCCTGATGTATAAACCACTTTTCCGCCCACAATGGTAAAAGCCACCCTGCCCATCCCCTCCCATTGCAGAAAAGGGCAGTTGTTGGCTTTGGAACGGAAGGTCGCCTCATTGATGGAAAAACGCCGATTGAGATCCAGCACCGTCAGGTCCGCCGGCTTTCCGGGGGTGACCCGGCCGCGGCCCTCCAGGTTAAGTATCCGTGCAGGATTGGTACTCAGCAACTCGACCATACGGTTGAGCGAAATGATCCGGGTACGCACCAACCGGTCATAGATTACGGAAACCGTTGATTCCAGGCCGATCACGCCGAACGGCGCGTATTCAAACTCTCTGTCTTTCTCGTCCCGGGTATGCGGGGCATGATCCGAAGCGATGCAGTCAATGGTGCCGTCCTTCAATCCTTCCACCAGACCCAGTCGGTCCGCTTCCGTACGCAGCGGCGGCTTCATCTTGTAAACCGTGTCATAAGTGGTGATTTTCTCTTCGTTAAGCAACAGGTGGTGCGGGGTGGCATCCGCCGTAACCGGGATTCCGCCGGCTTTGGCGTCGCGAATCAACTCTACGGCTCGTGAAGTGGAAATATGGGTCAAGTGCAGGCGTGAGCGGATGCGATCCTGAAGGATGATGTCCCGGGCCACAATCACCTCTTCCGAGGCGTTGAGGATCCCCCTCATGCCGTACTTGTATGAAATCAAACCCTCGTTGACCAGGCCTTCGCCGGAGATGGCGTGGTCTTCGGGATGTTCGATAATGGGCAGATCCAGCATGCGGCAGTACTCGAGCGCCTTGCGGATCAGGTCGGCACTCATGACACAGCGACCGTCGTCGGAAAAACCCACGGCGCCGCCGGCGGCCAGATCCGCCATCTCCGTGATGTTCTTTCCCTCCAGTCCCTTGGAAATGGAGGCCACGGGAAAAACATTGGCCAGACCGCACTTTCGCGCGCTGGCGATAATATACTCGGTCACGGACCGGTTGTCGTTGACCGGGTTCGTATTGGGCATACAGGCCACGGATGTGAAACCGCCGTGAACAGCAGCTTCCACTCCGGATTGGATGGTTTCCTTGTTTTCGTTTCCCGGCTCGCGCAGATGAACATGCATGTCGATAAATCCCGGACAAACAACCAGGCCGGCGGCATCGATCACGCGACAGCCTTTTTCAGGTTCCAGCCGGGGCTGGATCTCCTGGACCAAAGCCCCATCGATGCGGATATCCACGGTGTCATCTATACGGCTGTGGGGATCTACCAGTCTTCCGTTTTTAATGAGCAGCTTCATTGAATTCTCCCTTGAGCAGATACAGCACGGCCATGCGCAGGGCAATGCCGTTGTTTACCTGTTGCAGGATAACGGAACGATCGGAATCGGCCAGAGAGGTTTCGATTTCCACGTCCCGGTTCAAGGGTCCCGGGTGCATGACAATGGCGTGAGGCGCCGCCGTGGCGAATACCTCGGCATTGATTTCAAACAAGCGCCTGTATTCTCGGATTGACGGAAAATAGTTGCCGGCTCCACGTTCTTCCTGAACCCGCAACATCATAACGATGTCCACCCCTTTTACGCCGGCTTTCAGATCATAAAACACCTTGGCCCCCATGCGCTCGAACTCCGGGGGAACCAGGCTGGGAGGACCCACGAGATGGACCGGGTTGCCCATCTTCAGGTGCAGGATCAGGTTGGAACGGGCCACGCGGGAATGGAGAATGTCTCCCACAATGGCGATCTTCAGCCCCCGGAGCTTGCCAAAGCGCTGGCGGATGGTCAGGGCGTCCAGCAATGCCTGGGTGGGATGCTCGTGAAAGCCGTCGCCTGCATTTATTATGGAAGACCGGGCGAAAGTGGTTAGATATTTGGGCGCACCAGCGGCGCTGTGACGAATCACGATGACATGGGGATTCATCGCTTCCAGGGTCAGCACCGTATCCCTGAGCGATTCTCCTTTTTTCAGACTGGAAACAGAGGAGTTGAAGTTTATCAGGTCCGCGCTCAGGCGCTTGGCCGCGATCTCAAAAGAACTGCGCGTACGCGTTGAGTTCTCGAAAAAGAGATTGACCACGGTTCGGCCCTTCAAGGCCGGTACTTTCTTGATGTTGCGCGTGGAGATTTCAACAAAAGAATCCGCCGTATCCAGAATGAGATCGATCTCGGAAGCGCTCACGTGATCGATGCCAAGCAGGTGGCGTTGATTGAATCCGCCGGTTTCCATTAAAACCTAATGGGTTCCATGATCAATACCTGGTCGGAGCCGTCCATTTCTTTCAGCATGACGTTGACACGCTCCCTGCGGGCGGTTGGAAGGTATTTGCCTTTGAAATCAGGACAAATGGGCAGTTCCCGGTGGCCGCGGTCAATAAATACCGCCAGTTGAATGCTGGCGGGGCGCCCCAGTTCAAAGATCGAATCCATGGCCGCTCGAATGGTACGGCCGGTAAAAACCACGTCATCGATCAACACGATATGGCGGTTTTCGACTGAAAAATCGATCTCGGTTTTCTCAACCTTGGGATGTTGTTCCTGCAAATGCAGGTCATCACGGAAAAGGGTGATGTCCAGGATGCCCATGGGCAACTCAACCTTTTCAAGGGTTTGGATCTGGGCACGTATCCGCCGGGCCACAAAGACCCCCTTGGTCTGAATTCCGATCAATGCCAGGTTAGCGGCATCGCGATTGCGTTCCAAAATTTCCATGGACATGCGCGCGAAAGCGCGTTCCATTTTCCTGGAATCCATGATTTTTGCCTTGGTTTTTTCCTCCATAGAGACTCCTTTCACTTACTGCACAATCAGCCCCACATTACCATGGGGGTTATTGGGTGTCAATCCGCTTCAATAGGCGCCAGTCGCCGTAACTGCTGTTTCAGATTCTCGCGCAAGGCGTTGAAAAAAGCCATGTATTCAGCAGAACGAAAATCCGGATAGGTCCATTCCAGCGGTTGCAGGCAGCCATTTCGAACCACGTACTCCAGTTGGGCGTACACCCCGGCGCTCAAAGGAATACGATGACAGTGGTTTTTCGCGGTTGCAATCACCATTGAGGAGAGTGAAAGATAACCCGGATCCAGATTGATCCGCCGCTTTCCTTTTACAGAAAACCGCTGTTCCAACTCCATGGTGATGTGTTTGCACTGCGGCAGGAATAGCGGGTCCCTGAGTTCGGAGAAGGCCGCAAAATAACGGTAGAGCGGCGATCCCATCTCCGCCGCGTAGTAGTCGGTATAGTGAAACAGCATAATATCGGATTCGCAATCCAGGGTTGACAACTCCGATTCCAGGCACTTCAGGGCCTGGTCCAGCAAGCGCCTTTCAGAAAATATCATTCCACAGAAAGGTTTCACCCTGGGAAACGGTTTTGGAATCGACATGCCGTTAACCGTCCGTAAGAGAAAGCCGCATCAGGCGGCCATTGATGAACGCGGCCTGAAACCCCCGGTCCGGGGAAAATGCGTGCAATGCACCCTCAAGACTGACACCCAGGTATTCCACCTGCTCCTGATCATGTGAGTGAATGCGCACACGTTCCCCGTCATATGTAAACGCTTCAACCTCACCAAGCGCGTTTACACTTACCAGGCGTGTCAAGTTGCTGCGCGGGGTCAGGTTCCTTACCACGTAAGGCAGGATGTTGACTCTATCCAGGCGGGTCTCTACTGCATGCATGCGGTTGCCGATCTCCCGCAAGAGATAGAGGCGCTGCCAGCCCGGATCGATCCGGGTATCCAGCACCCCCCCGCCCAGTCTCAAATACAACCGTGAACGGTAATGAAAAAGGATGGCTTCGCGGTCCTTATCCCGCGTGACCAGCAGGATGCGGCTGCGCTGGGGATCGATGCCTTTCACATCCACATCCGCAAAAGACTTCCCGCTTAAAAACATACGCTGATCACAATGCACAGTATCGCCCGTGGACGCGTTGTAAATCACTGCCTGAAATGCGTTTTCCAGGTCAGCCAGGTATAACAATAGGGTTTGGTTGTCCTGCGCTACCATGATGCGCACGATTTCCGGAGAAGAGATATCAAACTCCATGCCGCGCCGAATCAGTTTGTCTACTGCCCGGCTCTTTCTGAGGGCGCGTTGCACGAGACGGTAGCGGGTCCAACTCGGAATCGGTACGGCATCCAGCATCTGCTCTGATTTCAATTGCGTCCAGCGCCCGATGCGCCGGTTTAGCATAAGTACCGGAAAGGGACAATCGGGATAGAGCGGCGTTTTATGCCCCAACTGGGAGGTAACCGCGAATGGAGATGCAAATGCAAGCTGTTCCAAGCGGGAATCGGTGACGTAGACCAGGCTTCCGTCCGCATTGGTTGCCAGGATGATTGAGGGCAAAGGCAGGGGTTTGGGCGTCAGCAACCGCGAGCGGATTCCGGGTGGATCCAGATCCAGCAGATAGAGAAAGGTCCGATCCCCGCCGACTTGAGTGGTGCTGAAAAAAACCCCCCCGTCTTTCCTGAATCGGTGAAAACCATGGAAACGTCCGCTGAATCCAAAGGTCGCGGCAATGCGCATCTTTTCCGCATCCACCACGAACAGCTGCTCGGATGCCCCGCTTGATCGTTTCCCCACCAGCACCAGGTACTCAGCGGCCGGCCATGTCATGGCGCGGACGCTGAAGAAAGAAATGGCGGAAAGCGGATCCAGGACTAGATTTTCGGCAAACACGCCGGCGACATCTTTTTGGCCGGCACCGGCCAGTATGGCGCGTCGCATCCAGTGCCGGCACTGTTGCGCATTTCCGGAATCAAACGCCTGCACATATTGTCCCATCAAAAGGTTGATGTCGACATCCCATGGTAATTCGCGGAACAACTGGTACAGCATGGGCCGGGCCCGGCGTGATTCCTTCAAGGCAATCAGAACCCGTGAGTAGATCTTGAGATAGTCCGCGTGAAAATCGGTCACATTTAATCCGGTGAGCAGGGAACGGGCTTCAGCCAACTTGCCTTTGCCATACAGATAGCGGGCTTTCAGGATACCCAGTTCCCGGTGGTGCGGCTGAATCTCCACGGCCGTCTGAATGTACCTCCCGGCCGCTTCGTTTTGGTTGGAATTCACCAATGCCAGTGCGGTCATGTAATTGAAATGGAAATTGTCCACATGCGCATCGGCTTCTTCACGCACCAGTCCCGCCGCCAGATCCGGGCGGCCCATCTGCACGTGCAATCCCGCCAAAAGGATCTTTACCTCAGCCACTTTGGACCCGGTTGATGCCGTGCGGTAATTGGCCATGGCCCGCTCATAATTTCGAATTTTTTGATAATGCCACCCCAGGCAGATGGTTCCCGTGAAAAACTTTGGATGAATCCGGACGGCCCGCTCAAAATTTTCCATGGAATTGCTGTTTTTGGTGTTCCGGGTCGCCAGTCCAATCCCCACCAATGCCTTTGCGGAGCGGTGGTTGATCTCCAGATAGGACCTGAAACGCCGGGTTGCATCCCAGGCTTTCCCATCCAGCAGCAGCATGTACCCCTGTCGCACCTGCGGGTTGGGGTGGTCGCGAAAATGTCTCTCCACGAACAGGCGCGCCGTGGCGTGATCGTCCACCAGAAAATAGACAATCCCCCTCAACAGATCGTCTTCTTCGGCCGCCTGCAACTGGAAGGGAAGCCAGCACAATAACAACAACGCAAAAACAAACCATCGCCTCATGGCTATCTCTCTCCTCTCTGGGCCGTTTAATGACATTTGTTGAATCCCCAATTGAGTTTTTCCGCCAGCAGCCGGAAATAATTCATATCAGGCGACTCAATCATCTTCAGCCGTCTTTTATCCACACTCACGTGAATGGCCTGCCCCGCTTTCAGGGGCAGCACTTTCTGCCCGTCTATGGTGACAAAAACTTCGTTCTCGTTCTCTTCCCGGGTGACGGTTAAACGCAACCCGTCGGGTATCACCAGCGGGCGCAGGGTGAGTGAATGGGCGCAGATGGGGGTGATCACCAATGCGTTTACTTCAGGATTGACTATCGGGCCTCCAGCGGAGAGGGAATAGGCGGTAGAACCCGTAGGCGTGGAAATAATCAAACCGTCTGCGCGGATATGGGCAATATGCGAGTGATTCACTTTTAATTCCAGTTGAATAATGCGCGCGATATTGCCTTTTGAGGTCACCACGTCGTTCAGTGCCAGGTAATGACCGTCTTCCATTTCCACCCGCAACACCTTGCGTTCGGAAACACGCGTTTTCCTGGAAAGCAATTTTTCCAGCTCGACCTGAATGGAATCCGTGCTCAGTTCCGTAAGGAAGCCGATCGTACCCAGATTGAATCCGGCAATGGGGACACCATGTTGAATGGCAGCAGGAGCAACAGACAAAAAGGTTCCATCTCCACCAATAACAACAACCAGGCCACATTCAGCCGCCAGGTGATTGCGCTCGAGCCCTCCCTTCCAGCCCAGAATCCTGGCTGCCTCGATTCCCAATTCCACGGAAACACCCCGAGATTCACAAACCCTGATTGCCGCCTGGATAAAGGGTAAGGCCGCGGGATGGGGCTTGGCGATAATGCCAACTCGTTCAGGTGGAAACGACATTTGCCAGTATTGTAGCATCTACGCCCAAAGGTTTTCCATATTCAAGGCGGAAAAAATACTCCTGGTTACCGCGCCTGCCCTTGATTCCGGCTGCACAAACCCCGGTAACCCACCAATTGAGAACCTCCAATCTTGAACGCACATTGGAAAGGATCTCTAACCGTTCGTGGCGGCTCCGCACCACCCCACCCTTGTGTACCCGGTGTCGTTCAGCTTCAAATTGCGGCTTGATCAAACAAAGGATAACCGCTTGGGGCCACACGGACATGCGTTCAACCACTTTGCTGACAGAGATAAAAGACAGGTCCATGGTAATGATTTCGGGAGGCGGATCGATGTCACTCTCTTTCAGGTAACGGGCGTTGCGTTTCAACAGGGTAACCCGTTCATCCTTTTGCAGTTTCCAGTCCACCTGGTCCACATTCACATCCACCCCGACAACGTGTCGGGCACCCTTTTGCAGCATGAGATCAGTGAATCCCCCGTTTGAAATTCCGATGTCCAGGACGACTTTCCCCCGGGGATCCATATCGAATTCATTTAGCGCCCGCTCGAGTTTGTATGCACCCCGCGACGCGAATGGATACCTGGCACGGACCTCGATGCCATCGGCGGCATGCACTTGGCGATGGGATTTGTCACAACGTTGCCCGTTGAGCAGAACCTCCCCGGCCATGATGAGCGCCCGGGCCTTCTCACGCGACGGAGCCAACCCGCGTTCGACCAGCGCCACATCCAGGCGCGACCCACTGGATTTCACCCCGATTCCTCCTCCAGGAGTGTGAAATCGGGAATATGAAAGCGATTCCACAGAAAATTGGCCCGGTAAACCCATTCAACGGATTCGAGGCGCAATTCGGGCGACAGGTTTTGCATAAACACCCGTACGCGAAAATTCAGTTCCCGGTCTTTATGAAACAACGCCGCCACGTCCCGTCGCAACCCGTCCTCGTCCACTTTTTCGCCACACCTGCGCTTTTTCGCCGCAGCTTCAAAACGCGGCCGCAACGTCTCCAGTTCATGGGGGAAGTTTTCCATAAAATGTTGGACCGGATCAACAAGAGGACGGGTAACCACGCCCCCCCCGACTCCCCGTTCCAGCCACGCCGCATGCTGTTTGTTTACCTCGTAACGGAATTGTGAAAAAGAGGTCACCGGCTGGCGTCGTGTGCGCCGTCGTTCAACAACCCGGTCTATGGCTGATTTCACAACCTGCGCGGAAACGCCCTTTTCCCACCATGCGTACAACAGGTCGAAATCTCCGCTGGAAATTGAAAACTGAACCCCGTGCCGGGAGGAAAGGTATTCAACAACTGAGATAATGTAATCGTAATCTTTGTTTGCGGCCATGATCTCTAGCCCCGGTCCACGGCCATCCAGCCTGCGTGAATCCGGCGTAAACCATGATGGATGAGGTCCGGAATCAGGCGATCGATTACATGCAGACGATCATTGAACAATTCAGCCGCGCCTCCGGTTGCAATCACGGTCGCGCTTTTTCCCACCATATTCCGAAACTCCCGCACAATGTAATCGAGGCCTCCCAGGTGGGTGTAGAATACCCCCGCACGAATGCAATCAGCGGTATTGCGCCCAAGCGGGTCGACCGGCACGACAAATTCAATGTTCTCCAGGCGGGCGGCATTGGCGGCCAGGCACCGGATGGATATTTCCACTCCGGGAGCAATCACCCCGCCCAGGTAGCGGAAACCGGCATCCACTACATCCACGGTCAGGGCTGTTCCCGAATCGATGACCAGGAACGGAGGAGACGTGAACTCCAGGGCCCCGACCACATCGGCGATACGGTCCGCCCCCACTTCGTGGGGATGATCAACAGCCAGCGTAATTTCCAGGGGTGTGCGGTGATCCAGGAAGCGCGGGAACAATCCCTTCTTCCGCAGGAACTCTTCCAATCCCCGGTTCAGAGAAGGTACCACCGAAGAAACCATGACCGCTTCGATCTCGAACTTTTGACACATAGCGGACAGCGATGACCATGGACGATAAGCACCGGGGACGGGGGTGGCAAAGCACAACACATGGATGGGGGCTTTTCCGCGAAACACGGTTGCCCCCACCGCTGAATTTCCGATGTCTACCGTCAGCAGCATACTAGTGATTATAGTGCATCCCGGGGCCGTTTCAAAACCACGCGACCTTTACCCATTGGCCGGATTGAGCTAAAATGAAATATGATTATCCGTGAGCATCTCGAAGAACGGGAGTTGAGCCTCCACCCCCGGGCCGCGCGCAGCAGTGAATCCTCCAAGCAACGGCATGAAAGCAAATCTCCGGTCAGAACCGAATTTCAGCGCGACCGCGACCGCATCCTTCACTCCAAGGCCTTTCGCCGCCTGAAACGCAAGACCCAGGTCTTCATCAGCCCTGAGGGGGACCATTACCGTACCCGGCTGACCCATACCTTGGAAGTCAGCCAGATTTCCAGAACCATTGCGCGCGCCCTCAACATCAACGAAGACCTTACCGAAGCCATTGCCCTGGGCCATGACCTGGGACACACGCCATTCGGCCATGCGGGAGAACACGTCTTGGACGAGCTGTCCCCGGATGGTTTTCGCCATTATCAACAGAGCCTGCGGGTTGTGGACCTCCTTGAGTACCACGGTAAAGGACTTAACCTCACCGATCCCGTCCGCGACGGTATTCTGCGCCATTCAAAAGGCAAGGGCCCCATCCTGACTCCCGCAGACTCCGATATGCCTGCCACGCTCGAAGGTCAGGTGGTCCGGGTGTCCGACATTATCGCCTATGTCAACCATGATCTGGACGACTCACTGAGAGCGGGTATGATTTCCCGTGAAGAGATACCCGGAGAGATTCGGTTCCTGTTGGGCCATACATTCGCCAAACGCATTGACACCATCGTCAAGGACGTGATCTATCGGACACTGGATGTCGAGTTGGATCACATCGCCGTGAGCCCCGAGATTCTCAACGCGCTGGAACAACTGCGCGACTTCCTCTTTGCGCGTGTATATTGGGTGAAAGGCACGGAAACCGAGATAGATAAAATCCAGCATATTCTATCTACCATCCACCATCACCTCACCAATAACCCCGGCCCCTACATTCATCCCTGGCCGGAAAATGATTCCGAGCAACGCCGCATGATCGATTTTATCGCGGGCATGACCGACAACTATGCCTTGAACCTGTTTAACCGCATTGTCACCCCCCGCTACCGTTTCTGATTCCGCGCAATTTTCGTTTGCCGACGCATTTGACTTCTTTTGACGGGTCATGCGAAAATGGGTCGGGATTTCCCCAAGGATAAATGCCGATGAACAACCACATCGTTGCAGAAGAACTGCTTACCATCCTGGTATGCCCGATATGTCACAAAGACCTGGATGAAGTCCCGGGCCCGCCGCCGGGATTGCGCTGTGTCACCTGCCGCCGGATCTATCCGGTCCGGGACGGCATCCCCGTCATGCTGCCTGAAGAGGCCCGAATCGAAGACGAGTGAACCATACCCGTCCGGCTGGTGCTTTGGCTTCCAGTCCGCTTTCTCTAGAAGATATTGGTGATTGCATTCTGTTTGCACGCCCCCGGCTGTTGGGAGATATCGTCTTTACCCTGCCGGCCTTGGAGTTGTTCGCCCGCCATTTCCCCCGGGTTAAAGTAGCCTACCTTACGGAACCCCCATTTGTGGACCTCGTGCGCATCTTTCCCCATGTCCACGAAGTCCTGGTTATGGATCGTCGCCCCGGTCCGGTTTCGCTGGCGGCGTTCCGTCGCCGCATTCGTCACCTGGGCTGCAGAGTGGCCGTTGATTTTCACTCAGGTCCCCACAGCGCACTGCTTACCCGAATCAGCGGAGTTCCGCACCGCATCGGCTATCGCTCCCGCAACCGCAACTGGGCGTATACGCGATTGACCGCCCGCCACCCACACAGAGCACCGCGTCACTCCGTGGCCAACCAGGTCCGCCTGCTGGAACACCTCGGCATTCCCCATCGCCCCATACCCGCTTACCCCCGCATCCCCATGAAAAAACAGTCCGGCCGCAATCGCATTGCTTTTGACCCCCACCGGGTCGTGGTCCATGTCGGAGCGGGAAACCGTTTCCGCATCTGGAACGAATCTCACTTTCACGCCCTGGTCAAAGGATTGGTTGACAAAGGACTGCATGTGGCGCTGACCGGGCATTCACCCGCTGAGAGAACCACCGCGGCCGGGTTGGCCGCTCGCTATCCCCTGGACGACTTGACCGGAAAACTTTCCATGCCCAGCACTATCTACCTGGTTGCCGCTTCCGGTCTGTACATTGGCGCCGATTCGGGACCGCTTCACCTGGCTTCACTGACTGAAACCCCCTTGGTGGCTTTGTACGGACCGAGCCTGCCCGCCGTCAGCGGTCCCTGGCGCAACCGAAATGTAACCATTCTTCAGACACAACTGCCGTGTCGACCCTGTTCGCAGCGTCGCTGCCGCTATGATACAATCCGATGCATGCAGGAGATTACCCCCCATGATGTCCTTCAGGCCGCTTATCAATATATCAGCTGAACCCGCGTGGTGGACCCTGCTGCTGGCCATGTTCCTGATTCCTTTCTCCATGGCCGCCTGTTCCCTCCTGTTCAGCCTGCTGCTGGCCGTATGGATCGTCTCTCTTCTGCGGGGAGAATCTCTTGCTCCCGTTCCCGCCTACGCCTTCTGGCTGTCGGCGTTTGCGGCTATCACCCTGATCTCCACCATGTTTTCCCGCGCTCCCTTAACCAGCCTGGCGGACAACCGTGAACTGCTGGTTTTTTTGTTGATCCCTATTTTCCAGAAAATCCTCAATTCCCCCCGGCGCTTGCGCATCTGCTTGGGGACAGTGCTCATTTCGGCCGCTTTTTCCGCTTTGCTGGGCATTATCATGGCGGCGCGCAGCGGCATCAACCTTGATCACCGGTTGCGCGGCCTCACATCGCACTGGATGACCTGGTCAGGACTGTTGATGATGGTTTTCGTGTTTTTCTTTGTATGGATAATGCCACCGAAAGAACCGTTGTTGCGCCGCCGCGGTCTGATCACGGCCGCATTGCTCTTGGTGCTGACGGCGCTCCTGTTGTCCCTGACCCGTTCCATGTGGGTGGGCACAGCCGTTTCACTCGCTCTCTACATTGTAATCAGACGCCCCAGGATCCTGCTGGCAATGGCCCCCCTGATGGTGATCACCTGGATCCTGCTTCCTCAATCCTTATCCAACCGCATCCGCTCCGTGGCCGACCCGTCTGACTCCACGAACCGAGATCGCATCCACATGGTGTATACGGGTTGGCGAGTCTTTCTGGATAACCCGTTCACGGGTTCCGGGCCTGATACCATCAAGCAAGTGTACCCCCATTACCGCCATCCCGACGCCACGCAGGATAACCCGCATCTGCATAACAACTTCCTGCACATACTGGCGGAACGCGGACTGCCGGCCGCCCTTGTGTTAATGATGTTTTTCATTTCCCTGCTGCTTTCCCTGCTGCAACGAAGGCGACAGGGAAACCCCCTTCAACGCCGCGCCGCGACAGCCGTTTTTTTCGTGGTGATCGCTTTTCTGGTTGCGGGCATGTTTGAATACAATTGGGGGGATACGGAAATCCAGTTTCTTTTCATGTTCATGATCTCCCTGCCTTTCGTGCCCGGACTGAATCGCGCAAACACCCCCTGCCGCACCGAAACGGAAGTTTCCTGATCCAACCAAACGGACTGCATGAACTGTCGGCCGCTTTCTTTTTCCGCCGCGTCATTGCTTGTGGACAATATGGCTACGTCCTAGGTTTCCCCGGGGGAACCGCGTCAACGCATCCCGGATCACTCTCAAACCATCACCGGGTAGATATTTCCAACGGATTAGGTTATATAGATACAATGGTACTCGCGGTTCAGCGACCATTTTCAGAACTTTTTGAACCACCCGCAGCCGTCAACCGCCATGGGTTGGTTTGTTGACAGGAATGGGGCCCAATGATAGAATTGACATCTGTTTCGCGCCACTTCAACTGTGATCAATGAAGACATTGGAAGGGATACGCATAAGCAAATCGTTCAAGGGGAGACAGGTGGTTAACCAGGTCGATTTAGTGGTCAGCGCCGGGGAAGTCATCGGCCTCCTGGGTCCCAACGGCGCCGGGAAAACCACTACATTCCGGCTCATGCTGGGTATGCTGACTCCCGAAACCGGCTCAATCCACTTGAACGGTAAAGATATTACGAGACATCCCGTCTATGCCCGCGCCCGCCTGGGAATCGCCTTTCTGCCCCAGGAGCCGTCGGTATTTCGCAACATGACGGTACGGGACAACCTGTTGGCCGTAATGGAAATGCACCGCCATCTAAACAAAACCGCGGTCGACAATGCCCTGAAAGAAATGAAATTGACCCGGCTTGAACATCGACGTGCCGCCCTGCTCTCCGGCGGAGAGCGCCGCAAACTGGAAATCGCCCGTGCCCTGATCCTTACACCGGATTTTCTCTTGCTGGACGAACCGTTTGCCGGCATCGACCCCCTGCAGATCACGGAACTGCAACGCATGATCCTGGAATTGCGCGAACGGGGCATTGGAATCATCATCACCGACCACAATGTTCGCGAGATCCTGAAAATCACGGACCGTTCGTATATCATTAACCGCGGCAACGTGATTTTTCACGGAGATTCTTCCGCCCTGATCCGCGATGAGCGGGTAAAATCGGAATACCTGGGGCGTGACTTCCGGTGGAATTGATATGAGTACGCGACTTCATCTAAAACAGACCACCAGCCTTGTCCTCAACCCCGTGGTCCACACTTTTCTGGAACTCCTCCCCCTGAATCGACTCGAATTCATGGATCGCATCCAGAATGAAGTGGATTCGAATCCCATGCTGGAAGTTGAGGATCCTTTCTCCAAAGACGCCGAGACTTCCGCAAGAGACGACGAAACCAACCTCCTGGAGCAGAAATTAAATAAAGCCGACGATTCTTTTGTCTCTCATTACGAGGAAAACGGGTTCCTTAAACCGGACCCGGACCGCATTGATAAAAACCGCGCCATCGAGCTTTTCAGCGCTGAGAAAGAAGACCTTGCCGATCACCTCATGGGGCAGGCCAGAACCGAATTTTCATTGGAAGAATTGCGCATCGCCCGTCACATCATCTTTAACCTGAACAGTGACGGCTATCTCGACTTGCTGATCGAATCCGCCGCAAGTGCGCTAAACACCACACCTGAAGCCATTGAAGAGATCCGCCGCCGCATTACCGGCTTTGACCCCCAGGGATCGGCTGCCAGGTCGCTGAGTGAATGCCTGCTGGCCCAGGTTCCGGAAAACCCGGACAACACGAAACTGCGTCGGTTGATCCACTCTCACCTGGACGACCTTGCCCGTTCTAGGTATGAAGAGATCATGAAACAACTCGAGGTGGACCGAAAAGAATTGAACCGCTTGATTGAACGCCTGCGCCGGCTGAATCCCCGGCCGGCTTCCCGCTTTGAACATGATGACATTGAATACGCCGAAGTGGACCTCTTGTTGATCAAAGACGAACACGGATACCAGGTTCGCTATATCGAAGAGGGTATGCCCCGGCTACTCATCTCTTCCTATTACCAGGAAATGCTGGAAAAACCACTGGACCGGAAAACCCGTTCCTATTTAAAGGACCGTCAACGCAATGCCACTCTGTTTATCGACGGCCTGGAACTGCGCAAAAAAATGATTGTGCGCATCGCCGAATTCCTGGTGACACAGCAGAAAGATTTTCTGGATTTCGGCCCCAAATGGAAAAAACCACTGACCATGAAGGAAGTGGCCCAAGCGCTCAATTACAATGAATCCACCATTTCCCGGGCGGTAAAAAACAAGTTCATGGCCTCGGATCGCGGCCTGATTTCCCTGCGCAGTTTTTTTTCTTATGGAATCAAAGGCGAATTCGGTTTTAAACACTCGGTTGAAACGGTCCGGGAAAAGATTCAGCGCATCATCGAATCCGAACCCCATGCCCATCCGCTATCCGACCAATTGATTGCAGAACAGTTGAACCGCCTGGGCATCCATATTTCGCGCAGAACCGTTCGCAATTACCGCGAGGAGTTGAATTTGTCGAACTCCTCAAAGCGGCGTGAAGAATACAAGTTAAAAGGAGAATAACATGAGCATTACTTTTACGGCCAAGAACACCAAAATTCCCGGACCCGTGAAAGCATACGTCGAAAAGAGCCTCGCCCGCGTCGAACGCATCAGCGGTGACATCATGGAGGCTGACATCATTGTTTATGGGGAAAAATTGGGCTATCGCGCCGAGTTGAGCGTAAAGACCAAGAACTTCTCCTATCATATCGATGATCAGGACCCCATCCTGAAGCAGGCTTTGCGCAATACCATCAATACATTCAAAGCCCAGGCCAAAAAAAATAAGGAAAAAATCAAGGAAGAAAAAAAGCGGGCCAGGCGCTCTGACAATGTGATCACCGCGGAAAACACACCCCCGGATGCGCAAAGCGAATCACTACCCGAAGCCATCACCGTTTCCCGCAATTTCTCGCCCAAACCGCTGTCACTGGAGGAGGCCGCGTTCTTCCTGCGTGAAAGCAAGGATACCGCCTATCTCTTTATCAATGCGGATACAAACAACGTTGCCGTTCTGTATCGCAACCGTGAAAACAAGCTCTCGATTATTGAAGCAAACCAGTAGGAAACGTGAAACTGACCAGCATTCTAAAACCCGATTGTATCAAGGTCGATTGTCGCGCCGACAGCCGGGAAGCGTTACTGACGGAGATGGTTTCTGAACTGGCAGGTATGGGACTGGTGGCTGAAGACCAGCGTGTGATCCGCAAACTGCTGGAACGTGAAAGCATGGGTTCCACAGCGATCGGCAATCACGCCGCGGTTCCCCATACCAAAGTACACGGCTTGCCGGCCCCCATCGTCTTTATCGCCATATCCCGCAAAGGCATTCATTACAGTGAAGCAGACAAAGAGCGGGTCCACCTCGCCGTTCTTATCCTCTCACCCACCGAGTCGCCGATTGTCCACCTCCAGATCCTGGCAGCCGCCGCGTCACTGATCAAGCACTCCAGGAACCTGATCCGCGACATCCTGAACGCCGACACCCGCGAGGCGGTCGTGCAGATTATCCGCCGCAACGAAAACCAAAATGATTAAAAAAACCGGGATTGAGATCAAGGAAATCGCCATTCACAAGGATCTGGACATTCGCCAGAGCCACAACGACCGCTGGCTGGACAACCTGACACGTCATCCCCGCCCCCAGCGGCCGGGCCTGGCCCTGGCCGGATACCACCGCTACTTAAACAAATTGCGCATCCAGATATTCGGCAAAACCGAAGTCGGCTTCATCCAGCAACTGGATGCGCCTGAACAGGAAAAACGCCTGCGGCAATTTTTCGCCGCCCGCATTCCCGGCCTGATCGTCTCTGAAGGTCAGACCTGCTCAAAGGAACTGGTGGATGCAGCCAAACGCTACCATACACCGGTAATGGTTTCGGGTTTGAAAACCTCGGTATTGGTTTCAAGGCTTTCTTCTTTCCTGTACCGCCATTTCTCCCAGAAAATACGCATTAACGGTGTTCTTCTGGATGTCAAAGGCGTGGGCACGCTGCTGACGGGTGATTCCGGCATCGGCAAGAGTGAATCCGCACTCGAGTTGGTTAACAAGGGCCATCAACTGGTGTCCGATGACCTGATCGAATTCTATCTGGATCCCTATGACCAGCCGGTGGGAAGATCCATTGAAAAAATCAAGCAATGGATCGAAGTCCGGGGCCTGGGAATTATCAACATCGTCGATATTTTCGGCATCGGCGCCTTACTGCAGGAAAAAAAACTGGACCTGGTCATTCGACTCGAAAAGTGGAGTCATCGCAAAAAATACGACCGCCTGGGAGAGGGCCGCCTGACTTTCAACATCCTGGGCAAAGAAATGCCCATGTTCGTGATTCCGGTGGCCCCGGGACGCAACGTATCCACCCTCGTTGAAGTTGCGGTCAAATACTTCATGTCCCGCAAAAACGGCAGCAAGTCGTTTATTGAATACCTGGACGAGAAACAAGATGAGCAACAAAACCTGTAAAACCATCCGCAGCCTGTTGATCACCCACGGTCAACTGGGGCAGGAACTAAAGGCAGTTGCGGAAAAGATTCTGGAACGCGATTCGGATATCGAGACGATCACCATTACCTGGGGAGAAGACGGCAGCCGCATCCTGAACAAGATTGAAACTTTTATGCGGCATCATTCCGGTGGACCCCTCATCATTTTCACCGACATGTTCGGGGGTTCTCCATCCAACGTCTGTTTCCCTTATATCAGCCCGGATGTTGAAGTCATCACCGGGATCAACCTGCCGGGACTGCTGAAATTCCTGACATATCGCGAAAAAGATATCCCCTTCAAGGAACTGGTTTGCATAATCCGCAAAGGCGCAATCGACGGCATCAACGTTATGGGTGAATACCTAGGAGAAAAATCTCATGGTCGAAGCAAAGGTTGAAATATCAAACAAGCTGGGGCTCCATGCCCGCGCGGCCGCCAAACTTTCCCACTTGGCCAACAGTTTCCACTCCGATATATTTCTGGTCTACAACAGTGACCGAGTCAACGCCAAGAGCCTTCTCGGCATCCTCACCCTGGCGGCATCCGTGGGCACCACCATCACCATTTCCGCTTCCGGCAAAGACGAGAAAGAGGCCGTAACCACCCTCGCCGACCTGTTCCAGCGTAAATTCGACGAGGAAAACTAAATGCTGAGCCCGAGGCCGCGTTGAAACTGAAAGGAAAATCCGTTTCCCCCGGCATCGCGGAGGCTGAAGCCCTCGTGTACAACCCGGGGAACCACATCGTTTCCCGGCGTTCCATCAGCGCAAAAGAATGCGATGCCGAGTTGCGGCGTCTGCAACGCTCGATTCAGGCCACCCGCAAGCAACTCAAGGCCATTGCCGGCAATCTCAAAGAAGCCATGGGGAACGATTCCGCCTTGATTATCGGCACCCAATCACAATTGCTCGATGAAGGCAACCTGGTGGCTGAAATCGAAAAAACCATCCGCTCCGATCGGGTCAATGTCGAGTGGGCGTTGACCCGGATTGAAGACAAGTACACCAGGATTTTCCGCGGTATTCAAGACCCCACTTTCCGCGAGCGCGTAAACGATATCTCGGATCTGCTGCAACGCCTGCAACGCAACCTGAAGCGCAACAAGGATAAACCCACCCCCACGCCAGGCAATGTGATCCTGGTCGCCCGCGATATCGCCCCGTCGGAAGCGGCCTACCTGATGTCCCGGGGCAACCTGAGGGGGCTGGTCTTGACGGAGGGGGGGGAAACCTCCCATACGGTGATTCTGGCGCGCACCCTGGAGATCCCCGCGGTAATGAATGTCGAGCGGGCACATACACGAATCCGTTCCGGCGACGCCCTGATTGTGGATGGCTTGTCCGGAGAAGTGCTCATCAACCCGGACATGCGCACACGCCAGACCTATCACGTCAAGCAGGAGAAATACGCCAGCTATCTGGAGCGCAGCCGTCAGGTGCTGACCCTGCCCGACCGCACCCTGGATGGGCGGGAATTCACCCTTTCCGCCAATATCGAGCTTCCCATGGAAGTGGACCTGCTCCAATCATACGGCTCAGTGGGCATCGGTTTGTTTCGCACGGAATTTCTGCTTACTGATCCCGGAGTCGCCCGTTCTGAAGAAGATCAATTTCAGATCTACCGCAACCTGGCAAGGCGTGTTTATCCCAAGCCCCTGATTCTGCGCACTTTTGACGTGGGCAGAGACAAGCAGTACGGAACATTTTCGCAACGCCCCGAACCCAATCCGGCCCTGGGCACCATGGCGGTACGCCTTTTCCTGAAAGACCCGGCCTTTTTCCGCATTCAGATCAAAGCCGCCTTGAGGGCAAATGAAAGCGGCAATCTGCGCATGCTTTTCCCCATGGTAACCGAGATCGAAGAGATCCACTCCATTCGCCGCATCGTGGATGAATGTCGAGAAGAACTGGTGAAGGAGGGCAGAACCAACCTGCGGAAAACTTCCCTGGGCATCATGATTGAGATCCCGGGAACGGTTCACCTGATCCCTCACCTCGAAAACGCCGTGGACTTCCTTTCCGTGGGAACCAACGACCTGATCCAGTACCTGTTGGCGGTGGATCGCAACAACCCCTCGGTTTCCCACTTGTACAACCCCTTCCACCCCGCAGTGATCCGCAGCCTCATGCAAATCAGTGCGTCCGCCGCCGCCATCAACAAAGAAATCAATGTGTGCGGGGAGTTGGCCGGCCAGGGGTTTACCGCGCTCATGCTTCTGGGAATGGGATATACCCACTTCTCGATGAACCCGGTTTCCATTATTGAAATCAAGCGGCTTTTCACCCACATCCACTACAAATTCATCCTCCGGGTCGCTCGCAAGCTCACCGCTTTCTCTTCCCGCTCCGACGCCGAAGAGTACTTTATTGAGCAGGTGGTGGGAAGATATCCCAACCTGTTTACCCAGCAATCGTTGTTTTAGACTCACAGACCTTTCCAACTTTCCAACTTTCCCATTTCTTCTTAACCACTTCTTCACGAATCTTGTGGAAAACTAGCTCCCGGGGGAGTGATAATCCAAGTCCCTTCATGCTATTCTTGATTTGCACAATATTCGATTCCCGGAATGACCTATATACTATGCTTTTCGGGGAGATGCCCTGTTATCACCTGTTTTGAATAGTTGCTTGACAGCCCGCAAATCCCGTGCCAGAATTCGATTATTCCACAACCGGAGGACCTCTATGCCCCCCAAATCTTTTTATCTGATACCGGCGCTGTTTGTTTTATTATCAACCCTCCAGCCGGCAAACCTTGCAGTGCATTTCCAGACCGTTGCAGAGTCCAGCGAGTATTCCCGCACTTCCAGCCACGCGGAAGTCATGAGCCTGGTGGCGCGCCTGCAGGCATCCTCTTCACGGGTCCGTGTAATCCACATGGCCACGTCAACGGAAGGCCGCACTATTCCCATGGTCGTGGTCAGCCGTGACGGCATCGCATCTCCCGCGGCCATGCGCCTGGACAATCGTTCCTGTGTATTGATCAACGCCAACATCCATGCCGGCGAAGTCGAGGGCAAAACCGCCTCGCTCATGCTGATCCGCGAACTGGCGCTTTCCCCCTCCGCGGATTTGCTGGAACAACAGGTCCTGTTGATTGTCCCCGATTTCAATCCCGACGGCAATGACCGCTTCGGTCTCAACCGCGGAGACAACGGCCCCGAACTGGCGGGAATACGGGCAAACGCACAGAACCTGGATTTGAACCGTGATTTTCTGAAAATGGAAAGCCCGGAAATGCAGGGATTGATTCAAGTGCTCCGCCACTGGGATCCGGTATTGTTCGTGGATCTGCACACCACGAACGGCTCGTACCATCGTGAACCGGTTACCTATACTACATTGTCCAATCCAAACAGCGATCCGACCCTGCGTGAATATATGTGGAAAACGATGTTTCCTGCAGTTCAGAAAACCCTGAAAGAAAAGTTCGGTTTCGATAGCGTTCCCTACGGCAATTTCCGTAACCGCGCCAAACCGGAAGAGGGCTGGGCCAACCACGCTTTCGGAGCACTCTATTCCACCAACTACGTGGGACTGCGCAACCGCTTTACCATTCTGGATGAAAACTACTCCCATGCCGATTTCCGCACCCGGGTGCTGTCCTGCCACGCGTTCCTGCGCGCGGTCATTGCGTACACCGCACAACACCTGCCCACGATGCGGCGCCTGACGGCCGAAGCGGACCAGCGCACATTCAACGCGTTTCCAGGATCAGACTTTGTCCTGGATTACGAAGTGATCCCGCTGCTGGATTTTGTCTTGAAAAGTTATCGCTTCAAAATCACCCCCATTCCCCCGGAAGAGAAAAGCAAATACCCGCCCTGGTACGGGGATTCGATCGTACGCCCCACGGACGAGCACCGGGACTACCCACTCAAATACTTTGCCGACACGCGGGCGACCCGCACCCGCGACCTGCCCCTTGCCTACCTGCTGGAGCCGGCATTCAGGCACAGCGCCGAATTGCTCCGGAGCCATGGCCTGGTGGTTGAAAAAACGGATCATGAGATCGAGATGGATGTCGAGGTGTTTTCGCTGAGCCGGGTGGAATTAAAGCCCAACCTTTTCCAAGGTCATGTGCCGATTCGCGTTGAAGGCGAATACAAAACCGCAACGCGCAGGATCCCCGCCGGAACCTGGTGGATATCATTAAGCCAGCCCCTCGCCCGCCTGGTACCCGAACTTCTCGAACCCGACGCCGCGCACGGTTTGCTGCAATGGGGACATTTCAACCGCGTGATTCAACGCCAATGGTCGAACCGGCCCGGGAGCTATCCGGTCATGCGCGTGAAAAAGATTCCGGCCGGACTCAGCCGCACCGTGACACGGGCAAATCCCCCGCCATTACCATAACACCCGCACCAGCTGGGCGGCCAGGGTGGCCACGACCAGGCTGAGCGCGGCCGAACCCCAGGCGATACGCGCGCCGAACTCTTTCCACATCACCACGAAGGTTGAAAAGCAGGGAAAGTAGAAAGTCACGAAAACCACGAAAACCATCACCTGCTCCGGGGTCAGGGGCAAGGTCGACAGGGTCGCGGCGCCCAGGGCCACCGTAGCCATGATCAAAACCAGTTCCTTGCGGAAAAACGCAAAAACCAGCACCGCTCCCAGCGCAGCCGGGAGACCCAGCACCGACTGCAGGAACGGCGCCAGGAAAGCATTGACCGCGCGATCGATTTTCGCCAGCTCCAGCCAGGACATGCCGATGCTGCCGGCAACCAGGAAAGGTACGGCCACAAACAGAAATTCGCGGATCATGGTCCAGGTTTTGCGCAACGATACCACCGCGGACGGTACGCGCAGATCCGGGATCTCCAGTATCAGGCCCGTGGGCTTGCCCAAAAAAAGCGTCATCAACTTGCCGCTGGCGCCGATCACCACCGCCACCAGCAGGTAGGCGAAAACCGCTCCCAGCGGGCCGGCGAACGCCGCGGTCAAAGCGAAAATCACCGCCGTGCGCGCGGAACAGGGAATAAAGGGAATCAGAATGGCCGTGAGCGTGCGGTCGCGGCGATTCTCTATGATGCGGGTGGCATACACCGCGGGAACCGAGCACCCCATGCCCATGATAAACGGCGCCACGGATTTGCCGTGCAGACCGATGCGGTGCATGACCCCGTCCAGAAGAAAGGCCATTCGTGCCAGGTACCCGGTGTCCATGAACAGGGCGGTAAGGAAACTCAACGGCAGAAAGTAAGGCAGAACGATGCCCAAAGCGCCGGCAAAACCTTGATAGGCCCCATTCACGGTGTGCCACCAGAAGGGAGCCGCGTTCCGCAACCCCGCGTAAAGAGGCGGAATGCGCTCCAGCAGCGGCTCCATCAATCCGCTCAGCAGATTCCCCACCTGAAAGATCACCACAAAAAAAAGCACCAGGTAGAGCAGCATGAAGAATTGCCCGGCAACGGGATGCAACAGAAAACGGTCCAGGCGCTCGCGCAGGGATCGGCTGCGCCTGTCCACGAAATGAGAAATCTCTTCGGTGAGCTTCATGGCCAGGTGATGGCGCTCGTATGACACGGCTTCGTAGGGCTCGATATGATGCGAATCCCTGATTATCCGGTGCAACTGTTTGGCGTAACGGTTCAGGCCCCGCATGACCGTATCGGGAAGGAAATCGGTGTTTTCCAGCAGCTTGATGGCGTAAAAGCGGGCTGAACCCCGCAGCGGGGGACGAATCCGGGGCCGGATGCGCGCTTCCAGGTCCCGCACCAGTTCTTCTATGTGCGACGTATAAAGCAGGCGGCGGGGCGGATCACACTCCCCCACCAGGCAACGGTAGGAGGTTTCCACCAAACGGACGACTCCCTTGCCGTACAAAGCCGAAGTGGGTCTTACCTTGATGCCCAGGCGTTCTTCCAGTTTTTCCGGGTAAATCTGCAATCCCTTGCGCCCGGCTTCGTCCCACATGTTCAGGGCAATCACCATGGGAATGCCTAATTCGGCCAGTTCCACGGTAAGTTCCAGGCTGCGCGACAACAGCGAGGCATCCACCACGTTGACGATTAAATCCACCTCTTGTTCCATCAGGAAACGCAAGGTAACGTTTTCCGCTTCATCACCGGGATTAAGCGAATAGATTCCCGGCAGGTCCACCACGTGGAATACCCGCCCGCGCGCCACCATGTCGCTACGGCTGATTTCAACCGAAGTGCCGGAAAAATTTGACGCCATGACCTTGCGGTCGGACAAAACATTGAAGAGCGTACTTTTGCCTGAGTTCGGCTGTCCCACCAGGGCGATGGTGAACGCCTTCTTCATGGGGTAACGATGATTTTCTGGGCCAGGCCCCTGCCGATGGCAATGCGGGTGGCGTTCTGGGTGACGTTGCGCACCAGAACGGGCCCCCAGTTGGCGGACTTGTATTTCATCAGGCGATCACCCGGATGAATGCCCATGGAGATCAGGCGGCGACGGGGATGGGGTCCGGCCAGGATATCCACCACGGTTAATTCCCGGTCAACAGGCGCACACAAAAGATCTATTTGAGACATGAATATTTCCTGAGAACAGGTTATTGTACCCTTCGCCCCCACCCAAGTCAAGAAAAACGGCTCCCGAGTCGCGGTAAAGACGCAGACTAAAAGCGATTGATCACCTTGATGCCGGTCCATTCAAAATGATCCATCCTCACCAGGCAACTTTCGACCGATTGCCGGCACCTTTGACTTCTCGCATCAATCCCGTTACAGTGAAGAGACAACAAACCGTTTCCAACAGGAGAGATCATGAAAATCATGGTTGCGTTGATTACGCTTTTTTTGGCCGTGGGACCAGCCGTTCTGGACGCCTGCACCCTGATCGCGGCCGGCAAAAAAGCCACAATAGACGGATCGGTACTGGTTTCACATACGGATACCGGAGCGGACTCGCGGATTTTCCGGGTCCCGGCCCAAACCTTCAAGCCCGGCGCCATGGCCCCGGTGTACCTGGACATCCAGGACGCCTCCCTGCCCCTGGGTGACAACGGCCGCATCCTGGGCTACGTCCCCCAGGTGGAACAAACCTATGCCTACTTTCATTCCGCCTATTCCCACATCAACGAGCACCAACTGGCCATCGGCGAAAGCACCACCTCCATGCGCCCGGAACTGGCCGTCACCCACGAAACCGGCAAACAGATCATGACCATTGAGCAGGCCATGATCTTTGCGCTGCAACGGCACAAAAACGCGCGTGAAGCCACCGCGTTTATCGGAAGCCTGTGTACTGAATACGGGTTTCTGCCGTCCAGCGGCGCGGACGGCGCCGAAGCCCTGGTCATTGCCGACCCTAATGAAGCCTGGGTGTTCGAAGTGTTTTCCGTGGGCCCGGGCTGGACACCTGAAAGCGGCGGACCCGGCGCCATCTGGGCCGCCCGGCGCCTGCCCGACGACCAGGCGATCATCATACCCAACTGGAGCACCATCAAACAGATCCACATCGACAACCCGGCCGAGTTCATGGCTTCCGCCAACTACAAGCAGGAGGCGATCGAGCGCGGATGGTACGATCCGGCATCCGGCCTGCCCTTTATCTGGCAGGACGCCTACGCGCCGCCGCCGCTGGAATGGGCCACCAGCCGCTACTGGTCTTTCTTCCACGTTTTCGCCCCCGATGCCGTCAACCTGCCTGAGCGCATGCTTGAAAAGGACCCCCATAAAGGCCTGAACCAGTACTACCAGGTAGTGGAACCCCTGGCCCTCTACCCCTTCTCCGCAAAACCGGAAAAACCCCTTGCCCCCCAAGACATCATGGCGTTCCAGCGATCGGTGCACGAGGGATCCATCTACGACATGAGCGAAGACCCGGCCTGGTACGTTCTGGACGGCAAGGGCGGGTTCAAAAAGAGCCCCCTGGCCACGCCATTCCCCGGAAACGAACTGCGCCGCCTGTTGCGCATCACCAATCGCAGGCCGGTGGCGCGGCACCGGGGTCATTACGGTATGGTGGCGCAATTGCGAAGCTGGCTGCCCGCGGCCATCGGCGGCATCTACTACGTTTACCTGGACAACCCCTATTTTTCCCCCTACGTCCCCATCTATGCGGGCAACCTTTCCGTGGATCCCACCTACCACACTTACAACCCGCAGAAGTATGAACAGAAGTCCGCGCGCTGGGCCATCGACTTCGTGGACAACCTGGCACGCCTGCAGTTCCAGGATGCCATCAAGGACGTGCGCGCCCGCCGCGATCCCTTTGAGGAAAAGATGTTCGTGGACATGGCGGCAATCGAACAGAAAGCCGCGGCCATGTACAAAAAGAATCCACGAAAGGCCCGCAGACTCTTAACCGATTTCTCAAACCGGCAGATGCGTGAAGTCACGCATATGTTTACTGAACTGCGTGACGAACTGATCGTGAAGTATACGAACAACAGGGAATAAGAAAAGTTGAAAAGTTGGAGAAAAGAAGCTTGCAGGAGACAGGTGGCAGGGAGGCAGGAGGAAACAGGCCAGCGGCTGGGGGCGAGAGGCAGGTGGCACAGGTGCAAGGTCGGTTCGCGAACCGACCTGTAGAGCGTAGAAAAATGCAATCATCACAGAGCCCACCGGCTTTCTCATCACCCGCACGAAAAATTCCCATCACAGGGATGTGAGTTAAAAATATTTTAAAGAACCTGAGTGCTTCACACATCGTAGAAGGGATATGACCAGGCTGCGTCAAATACCGCCGGTTTAGACGGAATTTTATAAATCGACAATTGCATCGGAGAGGAAAAATGAATCGCATCGCCAGAGTCTTAATCGTTGTCATGCTGTTGTTCGGTGCCGCCGGACTTTTTGGAAATGAAGTGAATCAGGCAATCAGCCGGGCCGAAGAACTGGAAAAATCCGGCAAAATAAAGGAAGCGGTGACCCTGCTGGAAACGGCCCTTCAGAAATTTCCGCAAAATGTTGAGCTCTGTTCCACCCTGGGGTTTTTCAAGGGCATGCAGGCGGGCAAAGCCGAGGATTTCATGGAAGCGGGACAACTGGTCAACGAGGCCTTTACATTGCTGAACAAATCCGTGGAAACGGCGCCGGACGCTCCCCTGCCCCGCTTTTACCGTGGCATCCTGGGCGTAAACACGCCCCCTTTCCTGGGCAAGCTGGAACAGGCGGTAAAGGACCTTGAACACCTGCAAACCCTGACCGCGAAATCCGCCGGCGACGAATCTGCGGGATTGCGTTCCACCGGCCTGCTTTACCTTGGCCGTGGATATGAAAAGCAAAACCAATTGTCCAAAGCCTTAAAAGCTTACCAGAAAGCCATTGGCGCAACCACCGCGCCGCAGGCAAAACAGCAACTGGAGAGCGTCATCAATGCGGTAAAACAGAAAATCGCCGACCGCGATAAGGCGGCCCGGAAAACCGTGGAAGGTTCCGCCCCGGCCGCTGAAACCACTGACC
>DSBM01000062.1 GCA_011049425.1 Candidatus Aminicenantes bacterium | reverse complement strand
GAATTATATCGCAGCATCTCATCCATGATTGTAGCATTCCTTGGGTTGACAGGGAACTACAACACTACCCGATAAATAGCATTCCCGCTCCGGATTGTAGCATTCCTTGGGTTGACAGGGAACTACAACAAAAAAGCCGCGACCGGGGATGATAGGCTGATTGTAGCATTCCTTGGGTTGACAGGGAACTACAACATGGCGCGGGCTGGGATGCGGTTTTTGTCAATTGTAGCATTCCTTGGGTTGACAGGGAACTACAACAGTCGGGTGTGTCGGCGGAGTTGCTTTCCCATTGTAGCATTCCTTGGGTTGACAGGGAACTACAACCATCCGACGTTGCGTCATCGGTGAAGTGAATTGTAGCATTCCTTGGGTTGACAGGGAACTACAACTCATACCGATCCTCACCGACCGGATTGCTTATTGTAGCATTCCTTGGGTTGACAGGGAACTACAACCGACGGCGCGGTGGAGCCGGGAACTGCTGGATTGTAGCATTCCTTGGGTTGACAGGGAACTACAACTTCTTAAATCCCTTGGAAAGCCCCATGAGAATTGTAGCATTCCTTGGGTTGACAGGGAACTACAACTCTGCCAATACTCCATGACAACATGGACGGATTGTAGCATTCCTTGGGTTGACAGGGAACTACAACTGCCAATAATTTGACATTCCCTGTAAAAACATTGTAGCATTCCTTGGGTTGACAGGGAACTACAACCCGCAGGGCCTGCCGGAATCGCCGCCTTAAATTGTAGCATTCCTTGGGTTGACAGGGAACTACAACAATCGTTTATCTGGAAAAAAAAAGGGGGACGGTTCTTGACAATTTGACAATTCGGGACAATCAAATTCAATAGCACGACAACCGGTGCAGTAAGTTTTCGATGGGGGCGTCGGAATAAAGTTATTGATGGGGAGCCACGCGCCTGGCAGGATTCGAACCTGCGGCACTGGGATTAGGAATCCCAAGCTCTATCCTCTGAGCTACAGGCGCACGGTGCAGCCATTATAGCACCGGGAGGGTGAGGGGGCAACCATCCTCCCCTACTCAGCCAGGCGGCGCACCGCCCGCATCTGGCGGGGCAGGAGCATGAAGTTGGCGCACAGCCGGCCGGTGATGTAGGCAATGGCCGCGGCCGTGACGCCAACCATGTTTCCCGGGCCCACGGCGATTCCCAGAACCAGCAGGATCACGCCTATCTCGACTCCGGTTGCCAGGGTGATCGGGGCTGTCACGCGCGCGTTAACCAGGGAGCTGCGCTGAAACGACATCCAGACCGACAACGCGGGCATGACAACCAGGATGCGCAGGGGCGCGTAGGCAAAAACGGCCAGGTCGGGTTTCAGCCCGGCCACGTTTTCAAACCAGAGCCGGCCCACCGGGGTGAAGGCGAACAGGGCCAGGCCCAGGGTGACCACGGTGGCCATGCCCGCGGCAAAGCGGGCCAGGCGCTGGTAGTTGCGGCGGCTTTCCCTTTCCAGGGCGATGACGACTTCCTGGAAAGAGAGCCCCATGGCGCGGAACAGGAAAACCAGGGAGTTGACCACGGGCAATACCGCCAGGGATTCAATGGGAAAGCGCGAACGTCCCAGGAAAAAGGTCACCATGGGATGCACGCCCAGGGCCAAAAAAGAGGTCAGGGCCAGGGGAACGTAAAACTTCAGGATTTCGCGGTAGGCCGGAACCGCCGCCGCGATCCGGCGCGCCAGCAGGTCGGCGATCAGTGAACGGGCCATCCAGTGGCTGATGGCGGCTTCGGCCACCACGCCGGCGCTCAGGGCCGCGGCTCCCACCAGGGCGCCGGGCAGGCGCAGTCGAAAAAGCAGCAGGCCGGTCAAGGACATGGCCGCCAGGCGAACCACGGTGCCGTAGGCCACGCGGCGGGTGCGGTTGCCGCGGATCAGGATGCCCTGGTGAAAGCGCCGGTAGCCGATGGCCGCGGGCCAGGGGAGCAACAGCAACAGGGCCGGAGCGGTCAGTTTGCGCACCGGTTCGGTCAGGCCGATCAGGTCTTTCATAATGAAATCAAAAACCGGAGGAATCAGCAGCAACAGCAGCGCGGCGGTGACGCCGGCATTGAGCATGAAGGTGAATCGGCGCATGCGCCTGAAGGTGGGATTGTCGGTTACCAGCGCGGTGGAGGCGCTCATGAGCATGATCACCGGGGCTTCGGCGATCAGGGCGAACGCGTAAGCCACGCCGAAAGCGGCCAGGTTGAACTTGGCCTCGGGCAGGCGGGCGATCACGGCGGTCAGAAAAGGTTGCTCCACGGCCATGAGCAGCCAGGTCATGGCCAGGGGCAGCCAGAACAGAAGGATGCGGCGGGGAGTGAGTTCGAAGGCGGAATTCATGGCTGACTCATATCCGTGTTTCCCCCGGAAATCACCAGTACCACAGTCTTTCCGGCAACCATTTGCGGGTTTTTCATTATCGCCGCCACTGGCAGGGCCGCGGCCCCTTCCACCGCAAAGCCCGCAACCCGGCTGACCAGATCCATGGCATCCGCGATCTCTTTCTCGCTAACCCGGATCCAGGAGTCGACCAGGTCGCGACAGAGCGCAAAAGTGACTGAGTCCGCTTCAACGCCGCCCGCGGCCGCGGACGCCAGGGTGGGACGGGACGGTTGCTCCAGGATGCGCCCCGCCTCAACAGAGGCCGCCATTACGTCGCTGTTTTCGGGCTGACAACCGACGACGCGGGTGGAAGCGCCGCGGCCGCGGAACCAGCCGGCCACTCCCGCCACCAGCCCGCCCCCGCCCACGGGAACCATCACATAATCCGGAAATCCCAATTGGTTTTCCACTTCCAGGCCTACCCCCGCCTGGCCGGCGACCACCCGCAAGTCGTTGTAAGGGGGAAGGTATATGTACCCGGACTCGCGCGCGAGGTCCCGGGCCCGGGCTTCCGACTTGACCACGTCGTCTCCCCAGCTCACGAGCGTGGCTCCGGCTGCTTCCAGGTTACGGGCTTTGTGCCCGGATACGTTCTCGGGTACCACCACGGTAACCGGGACGCGCATGCGCTTGCCGGCCCAGGCCACGGCCAATCCATGATTGCCCGTGGACGCGGTCACCACCCCGGCGGGACGCTGTGAAAGCGCGCGCATAAATGACATGGCTCCGCGCGCCTTGAACGATCCTGTTGCCTGGCGGTTCTCCAGTTTCAGCCAACAGCGACAATCCGCTTCACGCCCAAGGGCGCCGCATGCCGTCAACGGCGTAACCAGGACTTGCGGCCGCACCCGAGACTCGGCCGCGAGGGCCTGCTCCAGTACATCCAGGGAACCGGGATGAATGTCCTTGTTCACGGCAACCATGGTTTTCCCATTTTACCCAGCCCGCCTTGCCTGTCAAGTTGAAGGGGTGTATATTTGCAGGCGAAATTTTGAAGAAAAACTCAATTGTGCGCCCGGCGGATCCGTCCCCACCTGGAGGAAACCGGCATGGTGGCGCAAAAGATCGAGGAACGGGTGGAGCGCTCCTGCCGGTCGATTCCCAAAGTCATGGACCTGCTGTTCCGCTGATATCTGCGCCGGTCTTCAGCCGCAGTGAAGAAAGCGGGAAACCAGTTTCTTCAACTCCTGCTCATTGCCGTAGAGTTTTTCACTCAAGCCCTTGTCGTCGTAGGCCTGCAGCTGGGCGGCCAGTTTATCGATCATGTCCGCGGGGAACACGCCGTCTTTTTCGTAGATTTCCCGCTGCGCCAGCAACCGCTGGGCGGCTTCGTAACAGGAAGCGGGCAGTTGCTCCAGGTCCGCGACTTTGCTGGCATCCGTAGACACGTAGAGTTTTTCAGCGATATTGAGCGCGTCCGGATTTTCCAGGCCCTGGCGCACGGCCACGGCCATGCCGGCCAGCAGCTGGTGAACGTTGGCGCTGCCGTCCGGGCTGCGCAATTCCACGGTCTGGTTGTCTCGCGTGGACTCGTCCCGGGCAGGCGGCTCCAGCGGATTGACGCGGCGAATCATGTCGCTTACGCCAAGCCAGCCCAGGGGAACCCGCACCAGCACGGAACGGTTGCGATCACCCCAGCAGATGGCCGTGGGCGCCTCCTGGTGCGGTACCAGGCGCAGAAAAGAGGTGGGCACCGTATTGCCGAAAGCGGTCAGTGACGGGGCCAGGGTCAGGAATCCGGCGATCATGCGCCGGGCATCGTCACTCAGGCGACCGTCCTGTACCATGACGCTTTCCCCGTTTCGCAACAGGCGGGTATGCACGTGCATGCCGCTGCCCGCGTGCCCCACGATGATCTTGGGCGCGAAACTGACTTCCAGGCCGTACTTGTAAGCGATCTCCCGGATCGCCCACTTGGCCAGAACCAGTTGATCGGCGGCAACCTCCACATCTTCGGGCAGAAACTCGATTTCATGCTGAACCATTTCCTGGTCGTCGTGGATGATATTTCCCACCTCGGCATGACCGTACTTGATGCTTCCCCCCATTTCACTGATCACTTTGAGCGCTTCGCGGCGCACGCAACCCCACTTGGAGAAGGGATGGGATTCATGGTAACCCTTCTGCTGCACGATGGGGTAAATGGAGTCGATTTCCGAAATCAGGTAATACTCCAGTTCGCCCATGGCCTGAAACGTTACGCCGGTCTTTTGTTTGAGCACGTCATGGGCACGGCGCACCAGGCTTTCCGGCGCGCTCTCCAGGGGTTCGCCGTTGCTGGTAAAATACGAGCAGAGCATATCGATGGTGGGAATTTCGTTGAAAGGATTGACAAAAGCCGTGCGGAAACGCGGCACCACGTAGAGGTCTGAAGAGGTGGCGCTGATATAGCTGAACAAACTGGAGCCGTCGACCCGTTCCCCGGTAGACAGCACGTGTTCCAGGTGGCGGCGGTTGTTGATCACGAAATTCAGGGTTTTGAGCCTGCCGTCTCCACCCACGTAACGGAAATTGATCTGGCGGATTCCCCGTTCTTCAATAAAGCGCACGATGTCCGCGCGGGAAAAATCGCGGGACGGCTTGTTTAAGTGACAAACAAGCTGGTTGGGATTGAGACTGACTTCTTTATCCATTTATTGTCCTCCTCGGTTTGGAGCTGTTGATCATGCCCCGGATGTCTGGTCGACTGTCTCCACTATAACCATTTTACGCGGCGGAATCAATGGGGCTGCGGCGGACCCTCGGGCTCTTCCTCTTTTTTTGCATCATCGGCCGGCGTCATGGTGATGCCGGTGTAGCCGTAAAAAATGGATACCAGGGGGTTGGCCAGGTTCATAAAAGCAAAAGGCAGGTAGTGCAACGGGTACACCCCCAGGGTGGCGAACATGAACGCGCCGCCGCTGTTCCATGGTATCAGGGAAGATGTAAGGGTGGCCGAATCTTCCAGGCAGCGGGAAAGGTTTTTGGGATGCAATCCCCGGGCTTCGAAAGCCTTCTTGAACATGCGTCCGGGAATAACGATGGCCATGTACTGGTCCGCGGCGATGGCGTTCATGCCGATGCAGGAGAGAACCGTGGTCAGGACCAGGCTTCCCGTGCTGCGGGCGAAGTACAGCAGCGCCCGGGCGATGGTATCGAGCATGCCCGATTTTTCCATGATGCCGCCGAAAGAGAGCGCGCACAGGATCAGGGCGACGGTACTCATCATGCTCTCCAGCCCGCCCCGGCTGAGGAGTTCGTCCACCATCCTGACCCCGGTATCGGCCACGTATCCGGAATGGGCGGCGGCAAATACGCGCGCCAGGCTCTGGTGCTGAAACACGATGGCGAACAGTCCCCCCAGGCAGGTTCCGCCGAAAAGAGCGGGCAAGGGGGGAATCTTCAACACCACCATGGCGATCACCAGCACCAGGGGCAGCAACAGCACCGGGTGGACAAAGAAACCCGCGTCGATGGCGGCCAGGATGCGCTCAATCTGGCCGCCCTGCAGTTCGCCGCCGGCAAACCGGGCTCCCAGCAAAGCGTAGAGTCCCAGGGCGATCAGATACCCCGGAGTGGTGGTGTATATCATGTGGCGGATGTGCGAAAACACGTCGGTACCCGCCACGGCCGGGGCCAGGTTGGTGGTATCGGAAAGGGGCGACATCTTGTCACCGAAGTAGGCTCCCGATATGATCGCCCCCGCCACCATGGGCGCCGGAATTCCCAGTCCCTGCCCCACCGCGATCAGGGCCACTCCCACGGTCCCGGCCGTGGACCAGGAGGAACCGGTACCCAGGGATACGATCGAACAGATCAGCAGGGTCGCCACCAGGAACACCGAGGGTGAAATCAGTTGCAGGCCGTAGTAAATCATGGAGGGAACAATCCCCGCCAGCATCCAGGTGCCGATCATGGTGCCGATCACCATGAGAATCAGGATGGCGCCCATGGCCAGGTGGATACCCAGCATCATGCCTTCGCGGACACGGTACCAGGAGTGCCCGTACACCGTGGCCACAACGGCCGCGACCGCGGTTGCGCAGATCAGGGGAATATGGGCATCCAGCTTGAACACGATAATGGTCACCGAGAGCATGGCCACCAGGAACACAACCGGAATCATGGCCACGGCAAGGGGAATGTTTCGCGGATCTCCGGAAACGCGATCTCTATCTTTCATGAAGCGGTACCTCCGGGAGGGAATCAGGGCCTGGACGATTTCGGATATTTGCCACACAGACCGTTATCATGCCTGGATTGTAGCGCACCGCCGACGCCAACTCAAACACGCAACCAAACCGATGTGAATCACGTATCAACATTACACGGCCCCCCGTCAGGGCGGCCTGAAATAATCTGTCCAAAAGGAGTCATCATGAAACGTGCATTGTGCATTCTGGTCCTGATGGGTTGCCTGGTTACCCATGCTGCGGCTGAAGAGGGCATGTGGCTGCTCAACCAGTTGCCCGGCCTGCAACTGGAAAAGCAGGGACTGAAAATCAGTGTTGCCGATATCTATTCGCCCGGCAAACCCTGCCTGGCCCGGGCGGTGGTGAAACTGGGAGCCACCGGAGAGATCGTCAGCCCAGAGGGATTGGTGTTGACCAACCACCACGTGGCTTTCGGCGCCGTGCAACGGGCCTCCACCAAGGGCACGGATTATATCACCAGTGGTTTCCTGGCGCGGACCCGGGCGGAAGAGATGGAAGCCCCGGGATATTCCGCCCGCATCCTGGAAAAAATGGAAGACGTGACCCGGCGCTTCAGGAAATTCAAAAAGATCGCGGATCCGGTCAAACGCGGCAAAGCCGAGAAACGGCTCATACGCAGCATCACGGACAAAATCGAAAAGGGACATCCCGACCTGGAAGCCCAGGTGGTTCCCATGTTCCGCGGTGAACAGTTCATGCTTTACGTCTACCGTCGTTTTGACGACGTGCGCGCGGTGTATGTTCCTCCCCAGTCGATCGGCAACTACGGGGGAGATATCGACAACTGGATGTGGCCCCGCCACACCGGCGATTTCTCTTTCCTGCGCATATACATGGCTCCGGACGGCAGCGGCCGCACATATCACAAAGACAACGTTCCCTATCGGCCCGCCACCTGGATCCGCGTGGCCAGAGAAGGCCTGAGCGAAGGAGATTTCACCTTTATCATGGGCTACCCCGGCCGCACCTACCGTTACCGCACTTCCCACGCGGTGCAGGATAATTTCGAACACGTATACCCGCGACTGATCCAACTCTACAAGGAAACCATCGAGTTGCTTGAGAGCTTCCAGGATGATTCCGTGGTGGCGCGCATGAAAGTGGCCGGATTCATCAAGGGACTCAACAACGGCATGAAAAACTACCAGGGAAATGTGGACGGCATGAAACGGGCCGGATTCCTGGAAAAAAAGCAGGCGTTCGAAGCGGAACTCCAGGAGTTTTTGAAAAAAGACCCCCGCCTGTGGAAACAATACGGCAACGTGCTGCCCGCAATCGGCGGGATTTACAAGGAAATGGCCGAAACCCGGGAGGCGGACAATGTCATCGCCATGGTGAACCGCCTGAGCGGAACCATGACTTCCCTGGCGATCAACGCCTATCGCACCGCGCGGGAACGGGAGAAACCCAAAGCGGAACGGGATCCCCTGTTTTCTGAAAGTGATGTCCGGCGCAGGGTCAAGCGCCTGCGTTTTTCCCTTATGAGTTTTTATGAACCCGCGGACAAGGCGCTGCTCAAGCGCCTGCTCATGAAGGCCGACCAGTTGCCCGCGGACGCCCGTATCCAGGCATTGGAACCCATTCTTAAAGACGGCGAAAAGGGGATTGGGGCATTCGTGGAAAAAGCCTACGCCGCCACCCGCCTGAAAGACCTGGAATTTATCCAATCCCTTTTCACCAAAACGGCCAAAGAGATCGAAGCCGTCAACGATCCCTTGTTGCAACTGGCGGCCCGCATGTATCCGGAAACGGAAGCGGCACGCAAGCGCAATGAACGGCTGAACGCGCGCCTGGAAGACCTG
>DSBM01000061.1 GCA_011049425.1 Candidatus Aminicenantes bacterium | reverse complement strand
GTCCTGCCTCAGCCCATGGGGCCCCGGAACCTGCCGTTTGCGTTCGCTTATGCTTTATGCCCTGCGGGTATGTATGCCCTCTGGGCACTCTTCCTCACAACTGCTTACTGATTCCCAATATATGTTTACCCACACGAAACGTAATAGAACCCAACTTTCCAACTTTTCAACTTTACAAACACGGCACAAACGCCACCCCAATCAATTCTTCTTGAGTCATCTGCCCCGACCGCTTGCGAATGCGGATAATCTGTTGATACCCCACTCCCACGGGCGCAACCAGGATACCGGGGTCACCCAATTGTTCCGTCCAGGCCGGAGGAATGGCCGCTGGAGCCGCGGTAGCCAGGAGGCGGTCAAACGGAGCCTCTTCCGGCCAACCATCGCGACCGTCGCCTTCACGGAAGTGAATGTTTTCATATCCCATTCCGTCAACCAGCAGTTCGTGGGCGCGCCGGGCCAGGCTCGAGATGCGCTCCAGGGTGAACACTTCCATACACAGCTCCGCCAGAACCGCGCTCTGGTAACCGGAGCCGGTACCAATTTCCAGGACCCGCTCGTTTCCGCTCAGTTGCAGAATTTCGGTCATGTAGGCCACGATATAGGGTTGAGATATGGTCTGGCCGCTGCCGATGGATAAGGGCCCGTCACGAAAGGCTTGAGAACGGTCCTGTTCCGCCACAAAGCGTTCACGGGGAACCCGAATCATGGCTTCCAGCACCCGGGAGTCGCTGATTCCCCGGGAACGGATCTGTTGCTCCACCATGCGCGCGCGCAGCTCCTGCTCGTTTTCTTGCATGGCTTAATTGTACAACGGGTGGTTTCAGAGTGCCAGTTCCCCGGGGCGAAATCGCCCCGGGGAACCGACGGTTATCGGGTGAAAGGAAGAGCCAACGTAAACCAGGGTGTTGCCGCCAGTGCTTGCGCCGCCAGCTCGCGGAAAGCAACGTATTGCGGGGGTTCGACGCGAGCGGGAGCCCTGAACTCCCAGGTGAAAAGGGATTTGCCGTTTTTCAGTTCTTGATAAGAGCGGATGAAAGCAGCTGCTCCGCTCTGCATGTTTATATCTTTTGCAAGCGGGTCCAAAACCATGTCTTTGCCCGGTACCACAGCGATGCACGCGCGCACGTTCAAGGAGTGATCCAACACCAGGGGCGACATACGCCGGTCGGCCGCGATCATCATCGGCTGAATGGAACTGATTTTTGGCCGTTTGAAAGCCAACACGGATGGAGACAGGCGTTCCAGTTTAACCGACTCTACGCCGAAACGAACGCGCAGGCTGCGGGGGGTTATTTCACGCACAGTACCATCACCCAGTTTCTCAAACGCAAGCATGCGTTTCAGGAAGGCTTCAGCCGTTTTGACCGCATTGTCCATGACCTTTTCGTAATCAACCCAGGCCCCGCTCAAATGGAGTTCAATCCAGCCGTCAATGTCTTCTGGGTCATTGAACCGCAACTCTCCAGACACGTCCAGCCGATTCTCCACCGGTCCCGGGTCAAAGATGCGCCCAAACCGGTCTTCATCAACGTGGTAAGCAGCCCTCCCCTCTAATTTTTCCGGAAACAATCCCCTGGTTTCGCCCGATGGGTCCAGATACCAGGTTTTGGCCTCATCTTCACGAACCGCCACCAGGAAACCTTGCGCCTGCGGCAGCACCGGCCCCGATACGTCCAGCCATCCCCTGCGGGAATAGACCAGGATTTGCGCAGGCAAGCCCGCGGCTTTCAGGGCCGCGTTCAGCAGACGCGTCTTTTCCAGAGCGGTTGCGCTGTGCAGGTTCCAGACATCCTGCAGAGAACGATAACGCCATCCGGACAAGGTCAGGGGAACATGACACAGATCCACCGCCCGATCCACCATGTGAGCGATTTTTACCGCTTTGTCCACCACCGTGTTGCTTTCGCGAGCAGTCTCTCTCAGGCTTTCCTGCAACTCTTCGGGAAGCGTCTCCGCGGTATTCAATGGTTGCATGATCGCTTTCCATGGTTGACGCGTGCCCAAAAGCAATACCGGCACCTGGTCCGGCGGCATGAAAGATTCCGCGCAGGCCGGGGACAGGTTTTCCCGCACCCAGGTCCAGGTGGTTTTGCCACCCTCTGTCACGACCTGGGGTGGGAATTCAAACGGGGTCGCGTATATCAGTTCCTGTCCGGAATCGGCTTTGACGCGGATCACCAGCCGATCCAGGGGCAGCGTCGCTGCCAGGGCTTCGCTTGCCGCGAAACCGGGCTGGAAATCCGCCCGGGTGATCAGGCGGTAAGAAAAATCAACCACGGCCCCTCTTTCCAGGCCCGTGTGGGTCACAACCATCTCACGCAGGTGGGAGAATCCGCTATGTTCGTGCGCCATACGCGGTAGCACGAGATTGGTGGCGTTATCGGGTATCGGAACCCGGGTACCATCCACCATGGTGGTAACGGAGTGGACATCCTCGAGTTTCTGGAAATCCGGGTTGAACAGGATAAAAGTTTCACCCATGCGCCGAATGGCGGTATAGGAATTGTACTGCATGCGCTGGCTCACATCCTGAATCCAGGAGCCGTCGGAATTCAGGGTGTAAGTGACTTCGCGCAGCAGGTATCTGCCGTCAAATTCAGGCTCAGCCGCCACCAGCAGCGAGGCCAGGGCCATAATCAAAAAACAGATTGTCGCTCGTTTCACTGCTTGCCTCCATTCCGGAACACCAGTACACCGTGTTCAGGGTCACTGAAGTGACGCACGCTATCGCGGAAACCGGGCCATTCTGCGGCCTCGTAGATGCGCTTTTTCAATTTGATTTCACGATACAGGCTGATCCGCTTTCCTTTCTGCGTGATTCGGCCCTGAAAATCCGCCCCACTGCTGTTTACGTTCCGCCATTGCGGAGCGTTCTCCAAACTCATGGATCGAGGCAGGGTGATGGTTTCCTTTACGCGTACCAGCTGGGAACAACGGGTGCGGAACGCGAACTTGCGGGTGTTCATTTGGGTGCGCATGCGGCTGAATGTCAACAGGTTGTCCAGCGGCAACTGAAAGGACAGCGGTTTCAGCAGGCCGGCCGCTCTCCCCTGTTGAAACGCGGCGGGAACCTGCATGCGGAAAGAGATAGACATGGGCTTGGAAAGATCTTCGGGATCGTGCATAAAGAGGCGGGACACCTTGGCTCCGGGAATGCCGCGACACAAAACCGCGCGCTGCATATCGGCGCGGCGGTGCAGGGGACCGAACCCCAGGGAGCGCCTGACCCCCGAATCACTCTGACCTTCGGCTTCAATGCGCACGTCCGCCGTCAGGCTTCCGTCCGCTTCCACCCGGGAATCGATGGTGTAGTACAGATAGTGATTTTCCGCCGGACTGATCGGGGTGGACATGAGGTCCGCCCCTTCGGGAATCCCCATCAGATACTCCTGCTGCTGTTCCGCCGAAGACCAAAGTTCCCGCACACCCGGCACCCAGGTTGGATCCAACAGGTGGTATTCTCCATCCACCTTGACCACGGTCACACTGTGGTTGAACTGGTCGGCGGGAATGCGGTCGATCCTGGATCCCGCCATGGTCATGGCCGGATATGAAATGAAACCAGCCGCCCGCAGCATGGTTACCAGCATACCGGCTTTGTCTTTGCATACTCCGCAACGGTCACGGAATGTCATGGTTCCCGGATGCAGGGTAAACCCTTCACCCTCGCCCATGGAGATGCCCGAATAACGGATCTCCTCGGCCACCCAGTGGGTCAGGCGGGAGATCTTTTCCCAGGGGTCGTTGGTGCCGGCAACGATTTCATCGACTTTGGCCTTGATCTCATCGTTGAATTCAAAGGAGCCGAAATCTTCGTTGACGCGGTGAAACCACAGGGACTTGGCCGTCCAATCGGGTGATGTGGACAAGAGCAACTTGGGCGCCACATCAGAGGGGCTCACCTGGTTCGGTTCCGGTTTAAACGCCGCGATATCGGGTTTTTCCCAAAAATAGCGTACACGGTCATCCTCAACACGCGCGAAGTGCCGCGCCTCGCCGTTGTAGAACTCGTACTGCAGTTCCTTGTCGCGGGGAATGGTGACTTCGTAGCGTTTCATTTTAACGGGGCGCCTGGAGTAAAAAGGCACGATATCGTAAAAATGGCCTTTCATGGGCGGGATGTAGCGACTGTCGTCTCCGGCCTCATCCTGCTGCAGCAAGGCGTAGGTGTATCCTTTGCGGTAGAATCGCACCGCCAACCCGTCTCCCACACCAAGGCGCCCCACGGGAAGCATCTTTTCCCGCGCTCCCCAGTAGATAGCCCTGGCCGGAGCCGGGTAGTCGGTAACAGTGGAAAGGTTTAACTCTTCGACTTTCCCGTTTTTGCGGATGATTTTGGCGGAACGGATCTCCACATAAGCCGACTGGGGGTCATAACCGAAGGTGAGCACTTTCATTTCCGAAGCCCCTTGGGGTTTAAGAATTTTAAACAAAGTCTGTTGGCGCACGTGGCTCAATCCCGAATCCATGACCTCGACCCGGGTTTGATCCAGGACCACCAGAACGGACGCTCCGGGGTATTCATCACCTTCGCCGGCCTCGCGGATCAGGCGCACACAATCGGGTTCGTCGGCAGGCTCGCCGGCGACCAGATTCAGGCAAAGGGTTAGCGCGATCATGCCGATGGTAAACACTCTGAGCATGTTTTCCTCCCTTGTTTGGCTGTGGTTGTGATAAACCATTAATACGTGGAAACCCGTCAATGGTTTTGCGCCCGGTCCCGGCCTTCAATTTCGCCTTGCAGCCTGCTATAATGCAGGGCATGAACAGAAGCGTCCCCGTGATCGTCTTGTTGACGGTACTGTGTTTACCTGCGGGGCTGCAAAACCAGGGTCACTCTCAGGAATTCACCCTGGCGCACGCTCGTCCCCAGAGCATGTCACTGGATACGGACCAGGTGATCGACCCGTCCAGCGTGGACGAAGATGATTTCTTTTACGACCCGGAGATCATTTCCCGCAAACTGTTTCAGAAAACACTGCCGGCTCTTTCGGGCCGGCAGAAAATTCTGTGGTCGTTCCGCATGGCGGACAGTGACCTTTTCCAATGATCCGCAAGTACCCTTGGCATTTTGTTTACCTGATTTTTGTCATCGTCTGCCTTTCCAATATTTTCCAGAAACTCAAATGGTCTACGCCCACGGACATGGTCCACTGGCAGGAAACCGATAAAGGACTGCAATGCACCGCCGCCGCGGATGCCTCCCCCATCCGTTCGGGAGACATATTGCTCACGGTCAACAAGTACCTGATCCAGAACCGCAGCGACCTGTATCGCGTGATCGAGCACCGCCACTATTGCCGCTACGAAATCGAGCGTGAAGGACTGATCAAAATCGTGGGAATCGATATCATGCGGCGTTATACTCCCATCACCTATTACATCCTGGTGTTCTCCGCCATTATCTTTATCCTGTTGACCCTGAACCTCTTGAACGCCCGACTGGTTCAACCAAAAGAACTGGCGGCCCATCCCAGTTTTTTCCTGGTGAGCCTCTCCTTTGCCGGATACCTGATATTTTCGCCAACCGGGGCCTACCACATGCTGGACTTTGTGTTCCTCTCCCTGGACCGCTTGAGTTTGTTGCTATTCCCCGCTTTCCTGCTGCATTTCACCTTGATTCACCCGCACAAAGCCTGGGTGTACCGGCGCGTCGGCAAGCGCACCCTGTTGGTGATCTACACCGTGCCCGCGGCCATCCTCTTCTTTTACCTTTTTTTTCTGATTCCCAATCTTTTCAACCCCCATACGGGGGTATTGTCCGGAATCATCAGCTATTTTCACAACATTATGCAGGCATATATGATGCTGTTTCTGGTGATATCGCTGGGACTGCTGACCCGATCCAGCCTGATCCTGGCGCTGCGCCGCCGCCAGCCCCGCTTCCTGGTCGCGCTGGTATTGACCGCGATCGGGCTGATGCCGCTGATCCTGTCCCCCTTCCTTAAATCCCTTCACGAAGGTTCCTCCTCCCTGCCCACGGTCATCCTGCTCTTTTTAACCGTGGCCACTCCGGTGGGCCTGATCATCAACCTCAGCCAGCGCCGATTCACCGACATCCAGGCCATTATCCGCAAAACCCTTTCCATCTCTTCGATATTTCTGTTTATTTTCGGGGTTTTCTTTTTCCTGGGCATCAACATCGAGCAGAACCGCCTGATGGGTGTCTTCTGGTCCGTTACCGCCATTCTTACCGCCGGTTACCTGTTCAAACCCATCGAGTCAACGGTTCAGGAATACTTTGAACGCATTTTTCTGAAACGCTCATTCAACTTCAAACGCCGGCTGCGTTATCTTATCCAGTCATTGCAGGGAGAACGAAACCTTTCGCAATTGTCGACAAACTTCCTGGACACCATCAACAGCGGGTTTTCCCTCAACCATTCCGCCATGTTGATCCACTCGCGCAAAAACCTGTTTTATTCCCTGCCGGGCAAAACCAAGCTGGTCCTTTCCAAGGCCTTTCGCGAAGAGTTGTTCCGCAGCGACCACCTGGTAATCCCCTCAGAAACGGATTATTCCAGCCGCTTTCCCAAGGAATCTAAAACCCTGAAAACCATGGGATATTACCAGTTTCTGCCCTTGAAAACAGCGGACAAACTCACCGGCGTGGTGGCTTTCAGCCTGAAAAAAGACGGCACCTATCTCTCAATCGAAGACTGGGAACTGCTGTTCAACATCTCCTCTTCTCTTTCCCTCTCCGTGGAAAACGCCTTTCTCTATTCAGAGTTGCAAACCCAGTTGGAAGAGATCAACTGGCTGAAAGAATTCAATGAGACCATTATTGAAAATTTGAGTTTCGGTATCGTGGTGCTTTCGCGCCTGAACATCATCATGAGCTGGAACCAGTTCATGGAAGAAAAATTCGCCATCCCACGGCGCCAGGCGGTCAATCGCAAGGCCTTCCGGGTACTGGGCAACGCCTTCTGGAAAGAGATCCTGCCGCGAAAGTCCCATGAGGTATCCACGTTCCAGATTCGAATCCCGCTCCTGGGCGAGCAAAAGATTTTTGATATCCGGGTTTCCCCGCTACAAGACAACAGCGGCAAGATCACCGGAACCATCCTGCTCTTTGAAGATGTCACCGAAAAAGTCCTGATGATGAAACAGTTGATCACCACGGAAAAAATGGCCTCCCTGGGAATGCTGTCAGCGGGAATCGCCCACGAAGTCAACACTCCCTTGACGGGGATTTCTTCCTATTGTCAGTTTATCCTGGATAATCCCGAAAATCCCGAAAACCGGGATTTTCTCTCCCGCATCCAGGAGCAGGTTCACCGGGCCAACAAAATCATCCGCACCCTGTTGGACTTCTCCCGGCAGAAAGGCGAGGCGCCCGAAGAAGTCAACCTTGAGAAAGTCATCCTGGAGAGCCTCTCCCTGATGGAACACAAGCTGAAACGCAAAAAGATCCACGTGGAAAAGAAGTTAGTGATTACCCAACGGGTAACCGGGTTCATCACCCGCTTGCAGCAGCTCTTCATCAACCTGTTGATCAATGCCGCGGACGCCATTGATCATGATCACGGCGTCATCCGGCTGGAAGGCAGCGACGACGCCGAAAAGGTCATGATTACGATAAGCGACAACGGCGGCGGCATCCGCCAGGTGGATATTGCCCACATCTTCGACCCCTTCTTTACCACCAAGGGACCTGGAGAAGGTACCGGGCTCGGTCTCTCCATCGCCTTCAACATCGTGCGGGAACACTACGGCGAAATCGATGTCCAGAGCCGGGAAGGCAAGGGCACAACGTTTTCGATCGCGCTTCCCCTCATCACCCCCTTACGGAGCATACGTTATGATTGAAAAAACCATTCACCTGATCGACGACGAAAGCATTATCCACGATATTTTCCGCCGTATTTTCAAAGACAGCGAATACAAGCTGATCATCTCGGAAAACATGAGCCAGGCCCTGGCCAACCACCATTCCGGAGTGGACGTGGTGATCATGGACCTGATGATCCCGGGCACCTCCGGGATTGAGATATTCAAGCAACTGGTGCGGGTGGACCCCGCCATCCGGGTGATCTTTCTGACCGCTTTCGGCACCATTGAATCCGCTATTGAAGCCATTAAACTGGGCGCCGTGGACTACCTGCAAAAACCCTTCAACAACCTCGAGCTTCAACACCGCATTGACCGCGTAATCAAGGAACGCAAGGTGAACCAGGAGAATATCCACCTCAAAAAAACCCTGAATCAACGTTTCTCTTTCGGAAACATTATCGGCAACAGCCACGCTTTGAAACAGACCCTCAACCTGGTTGAGAACGTGGCCGCCACCAACTCCACCATCCTGATCACCGGTGAAAGCGGGACCGGCAAAGAG
>DSBM01000060.1 GCA_011049425.1 Candidatus Aminicenantes bacterium | reverse complement strand
GTGTTTGACCGCATTGTCATGGTGACCGTAATCGGCGAGGTGGAGAATCAGGATGCCTACCTGCGTGAGATGCACCGCATCCTCAAGTCCGGAGGTATCCTTTCCATTTCCGAGCTGGCGGGAGACCCTGACAAACTCTCAATTGGTGAGGTCCGGCGCCTGTCTGAAACCCATGGTTTCCGATTGGATAAACTCTATGGTAGTGAAAAGAACTACACCATTAATTTCAGGAAATAGGCGAAGAGGCGAATGTCGACATGAAACCCACAGATCTTCTCGAACATCCGGAGGGCGGCCGTTTCCGTGAGATATTCCGCTCCGGTAGAAGCGTGCATACCCCGGCGGGAACAGTCCGCCCGGCCATGACTCACATCTATTTCTCGCTGAATCCCGGTGAGGTCAGCCGTTTCCACAGGGTATCTTCGGATGAAGTCTGGAACCTCTATCAGGGCGAGGGAATTCGGCTGTACACCTGGGACGGGACGGATTCGCCGGTGAAGCGTGTCACCTTGTCAGTCGCAAAAAACCGCTTCTGTCACGTGGTTCCGGCCGGAACCTGGCAGGCGGCCGAACCTTTGTCAGACACCGTTCTGGCGGGATGCACCGTGGCCCCGGGCTTCGAGTTCGCCGATTTTGAACTTCTGGAGCTTCAATCCGTAACGGCGCGTTCCATAATCGACTGCGATCCGGAAATGAGACGCTTGATTCATCCCGGAGGGGCACGGATTGACGGGCAAAGTCATCAACCTGAATGAAACGCATGAACACATGGAAGAGTTGCCGGCAACCCTGGAAGGGGTCCGCGGGTTCGGGTCTCAAAAATGAAAGTTGACAATCCGATTGGGAAAAAGGGGCCGGTGCGTGTAAACGCATAAACTCCGGCAGGCCGTGCTGTTGGGAAAGGGAAGCTGTCCTTGACAATTTGACGATAGAAAGAAGGTGGCAGGGAACAGGCGAGCCCGGCGAACAACCGAAGAGATAGTCGATTAACCGGGGTTACAGTTCGTTTCCAGCAGCCGGGTGATCGAGCGATTAAAGAATCCGAAAAAGCGTTGATCCCGTTCTTGACCCAAGTCCCTTACGGGCAGTTTCCCGCCCTTTTAAGCACCCTGAAGCCCGGCTCCTTTACGGCGAATTTCAACATCTGGCTACCGAAACCCAGGTGCTGTTTGAGGCTGATCTTGTTTAATTGATCGAAAATTTCCTTCGCCTTGCTGTCAGGTATGTGAGATTTAAAAATAATCCAAACCGTAGCACCCTTGGGATTCTCGGCGATCCATACATCTGCGATTGGTTCCGACAGATATTTCTCATCCTCCACCAGCTGAACCAGCCTTCCGTGCACGGTTTCCAGCTCCTTCCGGGTATACTGGTAATACGGCATCTGCATGACCGTCACTTCCATGTTTTCAGGTACGCCCGGCGGCAGAAAACGGTGATCGGGGTCGTTTTTGGCGGATGCATCGGATTCACCGGAATTTTTCCGGAACAGGCCCATATGATTCTCCTTTGCAGCAGGCTTGGTTATTGAATAAACTACAGGCATTTGGGAGGTGATTGTCAAAGTGCAAGAAGAAGGAAGAAGGTGGGATCGCTCTCTGCATGAATAGCGTGTAGGTTTACACATTTCAAATGTCAAAAAAACCAGAATAATAAACGAGATCGGGGTTAAGTCTTGCGCGGCAGGTTCCGGGCTGGGCGGAGGATTATTCGTGATGAGGGCGTCGAGGGGATGTGATGGGGGTCTCTATGAGATGTAATGATTGGCCCGTTATCTTCTGTCTCCTGTCACCTTTTGTCTTTTTGCTAATTCCGTGGCTACTTGTTAAAGAGAAGTTCGGTTTGCTTTAATTGGCGAGGTTCTTATTAAAGAAAGCGTCTGATTATTTTAATAACGAAGTTTCTTAATAAAGAAAAGTGCGCTATACTTTAATTAGACTCGAGAAAAAGTTCCGGGAGGGCGCATCATGGCGCGGGGAATGTCGGGAGAGTACGTGGTATCCAGGGTTGGCGGTGAAGAAGTGCGGGCATTCGTGCCGTTTCCCCTGCCGCCGCAACCGCCTCTGGACCTGTCGGGTTCATTGAACAAAAAACTGGAAAAGGCTCACTTGGCCCTGGGCCGATTGGACAGCATCACCTCGCTTTTGCCGGAACCGGGCATCTTCCTGTATACCTACGTTCGCCACGAAGCTGTCATGTCCTCCCAGATCGAAGGCACCCAGTCTTCCCTGGAACAATTGATGCTGTTTGAACTGAATGCCGCCCCGGGTGTACCCCTGAACGACGTCGCGGAAGTTTCCAATTACGTGGCCGCCATGACCCACGGCATGCAACTGCTGAAGAATGGGCTGCCCCTGTGCAACCGGGTGTTGCGTGAAATGCATGTAAAAATGTTGGCCGGAGGCAGGGGAAGCTCGAAATCTCCCGGGGAATTCCGCCGATCCCAGAACTGGATCGGCGGTATTCGTCCGGGGAAAGCCCATTTCGTGCCGCCGCCGCCCGACCGGGTGGAAGCATGCATGGCAGAATTTGAACGCTTCCTGCATGCGGATGATCTGCCCTTCGGCACCCTGGTTAAGGCCGCTTTGGCCCATGTGCAATTCGAGACCATTCACCCCTTCCTGGACGGAAACGGCCGAATCGGGCGCCTGCTGATATCCTTCATCCTGCACCAAGAAGGTGTTCTGGCCGAACCGCTGCTCTATCCCAGCTTGTATTTCAAGCAGAACCGGGATGAGTATTTCCACCGCCTGGATCAGGTCCGCAGCCGGGGGGAATGGGAGGGGTGGCTGAACTTTTTTCTGGAGGGTATAGAAAGAACCGCACATAACGCTGTAAATACGGCGCATAAACTGGAGAGCCTGTTTCAACGTGATCGGGGCAGCATTCGGAAAGCCGGTGGGCAGGCGTCCAGCACCTTGAGGGTGTTCAACCAATTGTGTCGACGGCCCCTGCTGACAATCAGTGAAGTCTCGAAACAGACGGGCCTTTCCGCACCCACTGTGACCAAAGCTGTAAACGCCCTGATTGACCTTGGTATCGTCCGCGAATTGACGGGGAAAAAGCGCAATCGGGTCTTCGGCTATCAGGGCTACATCACCATTCTGAATCAATGCGCAACGGAGCTTTGATCGGAAACCTGGTCGCCAATCACTCTTGCCCGATTGTTTTTCCGGAAGCAAAATAGAGCAAAAAAGCAAAATAGGGGTCGCGTCTCAACATTAAACAAAGAATTGAAAAATTGAGTTTGGTAGAAGAATGGTGTCAAGCCTTTCTTGCCTGTTTTGGCAACAGCCCGATTAAATAACACTTTTTGGAAAGAATGGGGGATGGTAGTTGAAATGGATCGGGTGATTGAAGGAGCGTGCCGATGATCGAGCCGGCGCCGAGGTGTGTGTGGTGAAGGTGACAGGTGACAGGAAGGCGGGAGACAGTCCCATCGCCTCTCGCTCCTCAGCGCGGTGATGCAGGTCTTGAGGAGATGTGACGGGGTTGTTGAAGCCTGGTGATTGGGTTACCGGCCGTGATCTTTTCGCGTCTCCAGGTGGGGGATTTTGTGTTTTCACCGCGGACTGATATCGAGGTTCCGGAAGAGTATCGCTAAGCCGATTCAATCCGGTTACCGGAGCCCAATGTCATACTGTACAGCACCGACCCCTTTCGTGCAAGATCAATGTTGCAGGTCGCCGTGTTGCAACTTCCCCGCCCTCAGGTCGTCGGCGTACCGGCGCAGCATGTCCACGGCCCGCGCCATGCGCGGTGCCGCCGCGCGCACAAACGCCCCTTCTTTGCCGTTTTCGGGAGGGTTTGCTTTGAATTTTTCCAGGGCGGCGGCGCCGTCGTAATCCACGAACGCCACACGGCCACCGAAATGGTCAGGGGGCAGCATGCAGGCGTCGCCGGTGACCGTGGCGATATGATAGGGATGGGCAAGCAGAGAGCGGCCCAGGGCGTTGGATGTATCGACTCCCTGGGCGCGCAGCCGGGGAGCCAGATCGTTGAGATCAATGAAAAAGTAAAAACCGCCGTGGGGAGAGGAAGCGTGAATGCCTTCTATTTTGTTGAACTCCCGGCTCAACCATGTTCCCATCATGCGATGGATACGTCGCGTCATAACGAAATAGGCCTCGATCTCCACGTTGCGTGCGTAGGCCGTGACCGCGGCGTATTGAACGGGCGTGGTCACGTTGGTGT
>DSBM01000059.1 GCA_011049425.1 Candidatus Aminicenantes bacterium | reverse complement strand
GAGAACCAAAAGTTGAAAAGGCAAGAAGTTTAGAAAGCTTTTACTTTTCGCTTTAGACTTTCGACTTTCAACTTTCGACTGATTTTTCCCTGCCTCCCGCCTTCTTGCACGCGGCCCCGGGGATAGGGTATAGTAGCGGCAGGCAAAGCCGGCCCGCGGGTTGGGTTATAGTAAAAAAAGCATCGTTGCCGGCCAACGGGTGCGGCTGATTACAGGAAGATTTCATGAAAACAAAAAAAGAAGTTTTTCATTACGGAAATGATCACCTGGATATGGATACCGCCCTGGCTGTAGCCGAGGGCAGGGCGGATGGGCAAATCTCTCTTGAAGCCGCCGATCGCATCCGCGCGGCCGAGGCCGTGGTGAAACATATCGCCGCGGGCGACGTGTCCGTATACGGCATCAATACCGGCTTCGGAACCCTGTGCAGTACCCGCATATCAGCAAAGGATACGGAACTCCTGCAGCACAACATCCTGCGCAGCCACAGTTGCGGCATGGGACCCGCGGTTTCCCGAAACATCGCCCGCCTCATGATGATTCTCAAGGTGCACGCGCTTTCGATGGGACACTCAGGCGTGCGCCTTGAAACAGTGGAGCGCATATTGTGGCACATCAACAGCCAGGTAATCCCCGTGGTCCCGTCCCAGGGATCCGTGGGCGCATCGGGTGACCTGGCTCCCCTGGCCCACCTGTTTCTGCCCCTGATCGGCCGGGGCGAAGTCTGGTGGAAAGACGAAAGAGTCCCCACTGCAAAGATGCTGAAACAAACCGGGCTGGAGCCTTTGCAACTCGGCCCGAAGGAAGGCCTGGCCCTGATCAACGGCACCCAGTTCATCACCGCCCATGCGGTGACCGCGTGGGACCGCATGCGCAACTGCCTGGACCATGCCGACATTATCGCGGCCATGAGCGTGGAAGCCCTTCTGGGCTCCAGCGCTCCCTTTTCTGAGGAGCTACACCAACTGCGTCCCTATCGCGGGACTCTGCGCGTGGCCGGGCGGCTGCGCAACCTGCTGCGTGGATCAGAAATGTTGGCTTCCCATGCCCGTTGCGGACGCGTACAGGATCCTTATTCGCTGCGCTGCATACCCCAGGTACACGGCGCCTCGCGCAACGCCTGGATCCACCTGGGCGAAGCGCTCGATGTGGAGATGAACGCCGTCACCGACAACCCCTTGATATTTGCTCCCGACCGCGCGGTCAGCGGCGGAAATTTCCACGGTCAACCCCTGGCGCTGCCCCTGGATTATGCCACGCTGGCGGCCAGTGAACTGGGCAACATTTCGGACCGCCGCTCCTACCTGCTGCTGGACGGCGAGGCAGCCGGACTGCCCAAACTGCTGATGAAAAGCACGGGCCTGAACTCAGGATTCATGATTCCCCAATACCTGTCCGCCGCCCTGGTGAGTGAAAACAAATCCTTGTGTTTTCCTCCCTCCGCCGACAGCATCCCCACCTCGCTGGGTCAGGAAGACCACGTAAGCATGGGATCCATCAGCGCCCGCCGCCTGCATACCGTGTTGGACAACCTGGAGCGCATCCTGGCCGTGGAGCTGGTGCTGGCCGCCCAGGGGTTCGACTTTCACCGGCCCCTGAAGTCCGGCCCGGTGCTGGAGGCCTGTCATGCCCGCGTGCGCCGCGAAATATCCCACGCCGAGGCGGACCGCGAATTCTACGTGGACCTGGAAACCGCCGCCGGGCTGATCCGTTCCCGTGAACTGGTGGAGATCTCGCGCCGGGTTGCGGCGGAATCCGGGTTCAGCCTTGACGGCGAAGAGGACTTGGTCAGAGGGGTTTGAACCCGTCCCCCGACCCTGGCGTCCCGTCCGGGGTTGTGGTAAGATGTCCCTGTAAACAGAGCGGTTTGCGAACCGCCGAAAATGGATTCAGGAGGCTCGAGAATGTTTCGCATGGATAAGTCTTTCCGCCTCAAAGTCGGATTGGCGGAGATGCTCAAGGGCGGTGTGATCATGGACGTCACCACCCCGGAGCAGGCAAAAATAGCCGAGAATGCCGGAGCGGTCGCCGTAATGGCACTTGAGCGGATTCCCGCGGACATCCGCGCTCACGGCGGCGTGGCGCGCATGTCGGACCCGGCCATGATCAAACGCATCATGAAAATCGTATCCATCCCCGTGATGGCCAAGTGCCGCATCGGCCACTTCGCTGAAGCCCAGGTGTTGCAAGCCCTGGGCGTTGACTTCATTGACGAGAGTGAGGTGCTGACACCCGCGGACGAACGTTACCACGTGGACAAGCGGGGCTTCAAGGTTCCTTTTGTGTGCGGTTGCCGCGAATTGGGCGAAGCCCTGCGGCGCATTGCCGAGGGCGCGGCCCTGATCCGCACCAAGGGTGAGGCCGGCAGCGGCAACATCGTGGAAGCGGTTCGTCACATGCGCAGCGTCACTTCAGAGATTCGCGAGATCTCGCGTTTGGGAGAGGACGAAGTGGTGATCCGTGCCAAGGAGATGGGGGTTCCCGCGGACCTGTTGGAATATGTGCGGCGCAAAGGCAAACTCCCGGTCCCCAATTTTGCCGCCGGCGGCATCGCCACCCCGGCTGATGCGGCGCTGATGATGCAACTGGGAGCGGAAACCGTATTTGTGGGTTCCGGTATATTCAAATCAGAAGATCCCGAGCAGCGCGCGCGGGCCATTGTCACCGCCGTCACCCATTTCAACGATCCCGCGGTAGTGGCCAGGGTATCGGAAGGCCTGCAAAAGGCCATGCCCGGACTGGAAATCTCTGCCATTCCCGAGGACCAGCGCATGCAGGACCGCGGCTGGTAACTATGCCCAGACCCTTGGTGGGGGTCCTGGCCCTGCAGGGGGATTTCGCCCGTTGCGGCGCAATCATGGGGACCTGTGCCGGACTGATCGTTTTGGCGAACCGCCTGGTGGAATCACGCATGCAAACCCTGGCCCTGCTGGATATCCGGGTGGAACGCAACGGCTTCGGTCGCCAGGCGCAATCGTTTATCGACCGCGTGGACCTGGATCTGGATGGAACGCGCGCCCGGGTGGAGGGTGTTTTCATCCGCGCACCGCGCATCCGCGAAATGGGTGAGGGGGTCACCGTACTGGGACGCTGGAAAAACGAAGCGGTCATGGTTCGTTCCGACCGCGTCCTGGCTTTGACCTTCCACCCCGAAATGACCCCGGATACCACCGTCCACCGCTATTTCGTGCGGAACATGGTTTTGAATACAAACCACAGTGCCGGCGCCGCCTGAGAATTCACTGCATTTGCAAAAAAGGTTTCCCGGCCGCCTGGTTTTTTCATCCGTTTCCGCGCGGACTTGGAAAAATGGCTGGATTCTTGAGCCACGCCACGGCTTGAAGTAAACTGAGAAAAACCATCAGGCTCCATGCGCATAGAAAATGTTCGCTTTCAGACAAAAAACGGCCGGGCTGAATTGAGCGCCAGTGTGCGGCCCGACCATCTCCGGGCGGAAAAATCGCGGGTCTGGTTTCGTTTTCCAGCCGCAGCTTCACCCCATCACCCGGGTGATGTGTTCTTGTGCGCCTTCCTGGTGTCTTGCATGCAGGCCGGGGAGGACCTGGATGTCGCCTCCCCGGTTTCCCCGCGCCTGCATGGCGCGGTTACCCGAATCCAGGATATCCTGCTTGGCTGGTATCCGGGTTTCCGGCGCAGCCGGCTCACGGCTCCTGTGGGAAAAGAAGCGGTCTCTACTGCCATGCGTACAGCGGCCTGTTTTTCCGGGGGAGTGGATTCGCTGTATACCCAGATGGACCCCAACCTGAAGACAGATCGCCTGGTACTGGTGCACGGCTTCGAAAACCCGGTCGAGCGCATCGACTTGTTGCAGACCACGCTGCAAGCGGTTGAGTCTCAGGCGCGCATGTTGAAACGGCAAATCATGGTGGTGGAAACCAACCTAAGGTCACTGGCCGACCGCAGCTTTTCCCGCTGGGGAACTCGCTTCCCCGGCAATTTTTTCGGCACCTGCTGGCTGAGCGGCTTCCTGGCTGCGATCGCCCATTGCCTGCAGGCGGAATGCAACCGTTTTGTGATTCCCGCTTCACTAAGCCTGGCCGCGCTTAATCCCTACGGCTCCCATCCGCACCTGGATGCCCTGTGGTCGTCGGATGCCGTCCGGATTATCCACCACGGAGCTGAAGCCGGGCGGATTGAAAAAATTCGTCGTATCACCCGGAATGCTCCCCGGGCGGCGGAATGGCTGCAGGTGTGTGAATCGAATCCGCCCGACCGGATCAACTGCGGTGACTGCGACAAGTGCCTGCGCACCAGGCTGGCATTGCGCCTGGCGGGCATCAAGGAACCCAATCACGCATTTTCCGCCCCCCCGCACTGGGCCCGCTGGCCCCTGGTGGCGGATCGCGGCCGCTGGGGTCGCGAGTACGATGAACTGTTGCGGTGGTGTGGGCCTGACAGAGAGCCCGCAGCCGCGTCCGCCCTGGAAACCATTTTATCGCCGCCTCCGTGGTGGCGGGACCTGCACCGTCGCGCTCGCAACCTGGCCAAGAACGTTGCCTGGCGTTATTTCCCCGGCCTGGCCGGACGATTGCGCAATAAACGCCGGCGCGAGTGGTAGCCATTATCCCTTCAATTTTATTTTCCCATGCGGTAATATCTGCGGGGAGGCGATATGATGGCACGAAAAGAGAGAAAACCGTCCCGGCTTTTGATTCCCCTTGTGATGCTTCTCTTCCTGGCAAACGCCTGCGGCAAAGACGTTGTCAGGGAAGAGACGCCCCCGGCCCCGACTCCGTCCGAGCCCGCGGAAGAGATCGCGTACGCGGAACCGGAAACCGCGGCGCAATCTCCGGCGCCGGAGGCCCGGATTGGGGATGATCTGGGAGAACCCTGTGGTGAACACCATTACATCGTGGCGGCCGGGACCAGCGCGAACCTGGATTTCCACGTACTGATGAAACGCGAGGTCTACGAGCTGGAAGCGTATACCGACCGCTACTTCAGCCAGCAAGATGTGTCCGTGAAAGACGGCAGTGACAGCTGGAGTGATCATGGGGTGGTCCGGGGGGAACCCGGTTATTACCTCGAACCCGTTGATACTTATGTGGAGTTGTGGGGCGTACGTTTGGATGAATTGTTGGAGAAAAGCGCTGATGATCCAGGCAAACTGACCACCATCGGTCAATCATCGGGAGGACGGCGGCAATACAAGATCAACGTAACCGGGGAAGGATTCGGACTCTTCACGCGGCTGGGGAATTGGTGGCCTGAAGAAAAAATCGCCCAGATGAGTGATGACCAGGTTTACGAAACCCTGGGAAACCGCATGGAAGTGGTATACACCCACCATCGCCACGGCTCGTTCACATTTCCCATAGAGCGTGTCTCGGTCAATGCCCGGTCTTTTATCCTGACCATCACCTATGACATCACCTTTCCCGAAGACCAGCGCACGCGTATCGCCGGCTCCAAGTTGTGGCAGGTCGTGCAGATCGGCAATTCCTCCGACGCCAAGTTCACCCTGCGCTTTGACTACGACAAAAAACGCAAAATCTACCGTGTGTACGGCCCCTGGGATGACGCCAGGTGTATTTAATCAAAGTTGGAGAGTTGGAGAGTTGAAAAGAAGGTGGCAGGTATCAGGTGACAGGAAGGCAGGAAAATATCAGTCGAAAGTTGAAAGTCTAAAGTCGAAAGTAAAAGCAGGAATGTTCATGCTTTTTTCTACGTTCTACCTTCTACGAGTTCATTCAAGACCCCTACAGCTCCTTCCGAGTGCATCCTACAGATCATTCGCGATTTCATTCTTCTTTCTGAAAACTCCAATTTGGCCGCTGTTTTGTCCCCGGGGTGGATTCTACTGCTCTGGCCAACCATAATGATAGGTAGAGATGAGAAGAATAGTTCCAACAACCGCTTTGCTGGCGGGATTGTTGATCCTGCTCTCGCCCGAATGCCTGCGAGAGGTTCCTACCCGGGATGAGTCAGCCCGCGAGGTGGTGGAACACAGCCGGTTCATTCAGTTCCGGGGGCGGATGCTTCCGTTCTCGGCTTTTTATAAGCACGTTCGCATGTTCAATTGGGTGGTTTACCTGCAAAAGACCTGGCCGCACATCACGCCAGGGACATGCTTGATCAATATCGACTACCACAGCGATGCCTACGGCGGCATGGTCATGGAAAATACCTTTGAGGATTACCGCGACCTGCGGGGACTGAACAGCGGCAATTGGATCCGTTTCCTGCGGGTCAATAACTTGTGCACAGGCCGGATCGTCCTGGTGACCTGTCCCGTCCTGTTGCAACGCATTCAGGTGGACCGGCGCGCCTTACCCGCCAACGATCTATTGCAGCCCGCCTCCGAGTACGATGATAATTGGATTTTCGGCGATGACTTGTTTTGCGATATTGAGGCCTTGCGCAACGCCGGTATCAGTGGCCCAGCCATCGTGACAATCGATTATGATTACCTGGCCGGCAACGAAGAACCGGCGGATGCGGCGGCGGTCCGCCGCAAGGCCCGCACCATTGCAGAGGCCTTGTTCAATGACGACATCGTACCCGTGGCCGTTAATTTCACCTTCTCCGATCGTCCGGACAAGACCACGGATTCGCCGGCCTTTGTTTATCCCATTCTGCGTGACTTCGTCAGCCGTTGCCTGGTGGATGCTTTTAATGCCCGGGGTGCCTATTTTGAATTTAATTGAGATTTAGCACGGTTTCAAGAGACTTAGTTTGTAGAATAAAGCTTTAAAGGAGAGATGTCATGCAACGCAAATGGATCGTTGTAACAATCCTGCTCATGTGTGCGGGATTGGTTTTCGCGGGTATGGAAAAGGAGGTCCCCAACCCATGGGTGGTATTAAAGGAGAAAGGTGTCATGTCCCTCCAGGTCACACCGGTCAAAGGGGAAAAACAGGTGGTGGTTGAGTTGACACCCATTCGCGCTGCCCTGGAAGACGCGGGACTGAATGAGAAGGTGATGGTTTATCTATCCATTGGGGGTAGGGAAGTCGGTTGCCTGGGTAAGTTCACCCCGCAGGTGGCGGATGACGGAAATCACGGTGACGGAAAGGCCAATCCTTCGCTTGTACGCTTTCCCACCATCCCAAAGTTGAAAAACATGCATCTGAAGTGGGATCCGGATGATAACGACGCCGGCCTCGCTCGTCCCGCCCGCCCGGCCACGGTAGTGCGTCCGGCACGTCCAGCCACGGTCATGCGGCCCGCGCGTCCGGCACGTCCAGCCACGGTCATGCGGCCGGCTCGACCTGCAAGGCCGGCACGGATTCGCATGCCGGCTCCGGATCCCCTGTTCGGTATCCTGACATTCCGCAATGCCGAGGGCAGGACCATGCTTCATATGCAGGTTAAGATCATCGGCATGTAAGGGCTGGGACCGAAATCCTGCCTTTCTGCCACCTGATACCTTCTTCCCTGTGCGGGCGAAAAATTTTTGCCCTTTTATTAGGCATTATTCAAAATCCAGGCGTACGGGCGGTTCGCGAACCGCCCGTACTTTTCAACTCTTCAACT
>DSBM01000058.1 GCA_011049425.1 Candidatus Aminicenantes bacterium | reverse complement strand
GTATTACGGTTGCAGCACCAGGTGGAACGCCAGGCCGGCGTTGAGCAGCAGGCCGAAAATCAGATTCAATCGTGCTGTGGCGCCGTCAAGCGCTGGAAAGTCCGCACGATCCGTGGCGGAGTGGCGTTGCCGCGTGCGGACGAGAAGGCGCCGGGCAACAGGAAAGGCCGCCAGGGATGCCAGGCAGGCTGCCGGCAGGGGAGAAAGATGCGGGGCAACCCAGCGTGGCAACACCACAAACGAGGGCACCAGCAGGAACGGTAAGATCAGCAGGGCGTGGAAATAGATAGACGAACCGCGGTCACCCAGTATGATGGCCGGGGTAAGGATGCCTCCGCGGTGATCCGTGGGGGCGTCCCTCCAGTTGTTGGCGTGAAGAATGGCCGCCACCAGCAGGGCCTGGGGCAGGGCGAAAATCACGGGCAGCCAGGCGGCGGAGCCGGTCTGCACCATCCAGGCTCCCAGGCTGCCCAGCAGGCCGAAAGCGGTCAGAACCGCGAGATCGCCCAAGCCGTGGTATTTCAAGCCCGACCGGCCTCCAGGGGAATAGAAAACGCCCAGAAAGACTCCGGTAGCGCCTACGGCCAGCAGCCACCACGTGGTTTGCCAGGCAAGGAAAAGACCCAACAGTGTGCCCATGCCAAAGAGCAGTGCGGCGCCGTGAAGGGCCTGGCGAGGTGTCAGCAGGTGTCGCACCACGGCGCCGCTGCCGGGAGTGGGTTCCCGATCCAGTCCGCAGCGGAAATCGGTTGCATCATTGAGGATGTTGGCGCCGGATTGCAGCAGCAGCATGGCCGCCAAAGACAGCAGCAAACGTCCCCAGTGCGGCGACCCGGCAGTCAGAACGGCGGCCAGCAGAGCTCCGAAAAGTACAGGCATGGTGGAGGCGGGAAATGAGAAGGGACGAGCGGCTATCCACCAGCGTGTGAAAAAAAGGGCGTTTGGTGTATCTGTCAGAGGCATTCCCGACGCCATTTTGCCGGCAGGGAAATCAGTCTCTAGCGCCGGCGAAGTATTTCATGAATTGGGCGCGCTCATAGAGTTGCGGGGCATCGATGTTCCTGCGGCTCAGTCGGCCGATCACATCATAAAGCCGCGTCACACCGGACTCCTCCATCCATTGTCGGATTTCCGTCAGCATGGAAGCCACGACTTTGGGTCCCTGTTTGTAGATGGACGACGCGATCTGCACAACCGCGGCTCCGGCCAGAAGGTTCTTGATTACCGCGGTCCCATCGTGGATTCCGGTAGTGGCGGCCAGGTCGCAGTGAACCCGGCCCGCCAATAAGGCGATCCAGCGCAATACCATCGCATTCTCGTTGGGGCAGCTGGTGACTTCTCCGTTGATGACTTTCATCGATTTAATATCTATGTCCGGACTGTAAAAGCGGTTGAACAGGACCAGGGCGGCCACATTGCGTACCGACAGGTTAAATGCCGTGTTGGCCAGGCTGGAAAAATAGGGGCTGATTTTCAGCGCCACGGGAATGACTACCTGGGCCGTGACCTGGCTGACGATGTCGAAATATATTCCTTCAATGGCTTCCCCGTCCTGTTGCGTATCCGCGGGCAATACGAACAGGTTGAGTTCCAGCGCATGGGCGCCGGCCTGCTCGATCTGGCGGGCGTATTCCGTCCACTCGGAAGCGGAAATGCAGTTGATGCTGGCAATTACGGGGATGCCGGTTTTTTCCCGGCTGTCGCGAATGAGGCGCAGGTATTCGTCCAGGCTGTGGCGTCGGGTGTACTGGGTGATGTAATCCGCGGCTTCGGCGTGGCCCATCGAGCCTTCGTGCAGGGTGCCGGCTTCATTCAGGATCTGCTCTTCGAAAATGGACTTGAGCACCACTGCGGCCGCACCGTGATCCTCCAGGCGACGAATGCTGTCCAAGGAACCCGTGAAACCACAACTGCCGATAATGATGGGGTTGCGCAATTCCAATCCCATGTAACTTGTGGATACGTCCATGACACCCTCCAGAAAGGCGGTTTTGCCCTCAAGACCCGCTTTGCATGGTAGCACAGGCCCGATTCGGGTGTCAACCGCAAGCCGGTGAAGGCCGCGATTTCCGTTTACCGGCGACGTCTTGAATTTGCCTTGAATTAGCGTGGGTGGTATGCTAGCCTCAACCTGTATTTCCGCCCATTTTTGGCGGCGGGAAGCGTTTCGAAATGGAGGTGGCCTAGCATGAGCCATGATGAACTCAGGGGGCGGGATCGTCCCACCGGCTTGCCGGAAAACGCCTATCGCAAGCTGGAAGAAGGAGAAACGTATCGTCCCGTGGTTCCCGCTGACCGGCCGTTGCCGGAAGTGACCCCATATTCACTTTTCTGGGGCATGTTTTATGCGGTTTTGTTTTCAATGGCCGCGGCTTATCTTGGCCTGAAGATCGGCCAGGTGTTTGAGGCCGCCATACCCATCGCCATCCTGGCCGTGGGATTTTCGGTCATGACGGGGCGGCGCAACGCCTTGTCGGAGAACGTGATCATCCAGTCCATCGGTGCCAGTTCGGGACTGATCGTCGCCGGGGCCATCTTTACCATACCCGGACTCTACATTCTGGGTCTTGAAGCCACGTTCATGCAGGTGTTTCTGGCATCTTTGCTGGGCGGGTTCATGGGTATCCTTTTCCTGATTCCTTTCCGCAAGTATTTCGTGGCGGATATGCACGGGGAGTTCCCCTTTCCCGAAGCCACGGCGACCACCGAGGTGCTGGTGGCCGGGGAAGCGGGCGGGAACCAGGCACGAATCCTGGTTAAAGCGCTGTTCATCGGCGGCTTGTACGACTTCATGGTTTCCGGCCTGGGTTTCTGGAAAGAGATCGTTTCCACCCGGGTGTTTTCCTGGGGCCGCAAACTGGCGGATTCCGTGAAATTGGAATTCAACATCAATATCGGGGCGGCCGTAACCGGCCTTGGTTATATCATCGGCCTGAAGTATTCCCTGATTATCGCCTGCGGATCCTTTCTTTCCTGGTGGGTACTGGTGCCGGCCATCTACTACATCGGCCAGTTCAATCCCGCACCCATCCTGAACGCCGCCAAGCCCATATCCGATATGCTTCCGATTGAGATCTTCAGTGAATACGTGCGCCATATCGGTATCGGCGGCATTGCCGCGGCCGGGATTATCGGCATTATCAAGTCTCGCGGCATCATCGTGGGCGCCTTCCGGCTGGCCGCCCGTGAAATCACCGGCAAGGGAAGTGAACAAGGCATTGAGCGCCCGGAACGCCTGCAGCGCGACATGTCCATGAAATGGAATGTCATCCTGATTTTTGCAACGTTGATAGGTGTGTTCGCCTTTTTCCTGCTGGGCGTTGTGGGAGGCAACTGGTACCATGCCCTGGTCGGCCTGGTCATCGTGACCATCATCTCTTTCCTGTTTACCACGGTTTCCGCCCGGGCCATCGCCATAGTGGGCACGAACCCCGTATCGGGAATGACGCTGATGACCCTGATCATTTCTTCGGTGATTCTCGTGTCCGTGGGCCTGAAAGGTGAACAGGGCATGTTGGCCGCGCTGTTGATCGGAGGTGTCGTGTGCACCGCCCTGGCCATGGCCGGAGGCTTTATCACCGACTTAAAGATCGGGTACTGGCTTGGCACAACTCCGGTAACCCAGCAGCGTTACAAGTTTCTGGGTACCCTGCTTTCCGCGGCCGCGGTCGGCCTGGTGATTTTGATGCTCTACAAGACCTATGGCTTCGGTCCGGGTGGACTGGAAGCGCCCCAGGCTTCGGCCATGGCTGCGGTACTAAAGCCCTTGATGACCGGCCAACCGGCTCCCTGGCTGCTTTACCTGGCGGGAATCATGTTGGCCATCGTCCTGGAGTTCATCGGTGTTCCTCCGCTGGCCTTCGCCCTGGGGATGTACCTGCCGCTTTACCTCAACACACCCCTGCTGGCCGGCGGCCTGATCGCGCATTTTGTTTCCCGCAGCACCAGTGACAAAAAACTGCAGACTGCGCGCAAGGAGCGGGGGACCCTGATTGCATCCGGATTCATTGCCGGAGGGGCCATCATGGGAGTAGTGGCCGCGGCCATTATATATTTCGGCCAACTGGTATTCGGCGAAGGATGGTCCATGATCCGGTCCCTGGGGACCGAGCACTGGCAGGAATCATTCGGCGGCGAGGCCCTGGGTTTTGTCATGTTCCTGCTGCTGCTGGGTTACCTGTACTGGGATTCGCGACGCGCCCGGGTGGAATAATCCGGATTTGACAAAGCGACCGGACCCGAGCAATTCGCGGCCGCAGGGACTGTTTGGCCGCATGGCGGATCATTACGATCGCTTCAACCACTTGTCCAGCCTGGGTTTGGATGCCTGGTGGCGGTATCGCTCCCTGCAGGGACTTTCACTGAGCGGCCGCATCCTTGACCTGGGAAGCGGGGGCGGGCAGATGTCCGAGGGCCTGGCAAAACAACGGGCTTTCTGCGTTGGTGTCGATCCGAGTTACGCCATGCTGGCCAGGGGGAAAAGGTTTGGAAGGGCTTTCCTGCCCATCCAGGCACAGGGAGAAGCCCTGCCGTTCCGCGATAATACCTGGGACGGGGTGATTTCAGGATTTGTTATGCGCAACCTGGAAAGCCTGGAAAAAACCATCCGGGAATGCCATAGGACCCTGCGTCCGGGGGGGATCCTCATGGTATTGGATTTCTTTCCTCCCCGTTCCCGGCTGTTACGGGCTTTTTTCCGTATCTACCTGGGCAGGATCGTTCCGTGGGTCTATGGCAAAGTCACCGGGTTGGGCCGGGATGCGGCGTGGTTGAATCGATCTATTGATGAATTCATGTCGGTTTCAGAGTTTCGGAAATTGGTTGGCGCATGCGGTTTCACCATAGTTCGCATACGTCCCCTGGTGTTTCGCATTGCCTGGCGTATGGTCGCGATTAAGGAGAAAGTTTCTTCAGGAGTCCGGGACAACTGAGTCGCGTTTTTCCGCTCGGATCAGGTCGGCGATGGTGGTCTGCTCCAGATAGTCCCGGATCAGTTTGTCCAGGGCTTGCCAGTGACTGCGGGCGCCGCAACCGTGGTTGCGGGGACAATACTCTAAGTCATTGACACAGGGAGCGGTAAGCAGGGGTTCTCCGGTGATCTTGAACACGTCCAGGAGTGAAACCTGGTTGGGATCAATCTTCAGTCTGTACCCGCCGCGGGCGCCGCGCCGACTGGTGATCAAACTCCGGCTTTCCAGGGGTTGCAGAATCTGCTTGGCGAACTTGGCGGATATCTGCTGGCCGGCCTCCACTTCCCGCAGGGAATGAACTCGGGACATATCCGTTCCCAGTTCAACCAGGATGCGTATCGCGTATCTTGTCCGCGCTGATATTTTCATTAACGTACCTTATGTTGTTACCTTTTATAGTATCATGGATTTCTTTTGCAGGCAAATCCTTAAAAAAAAAGAAAAGTGTCGGCATTTTTACTTGACTAAAGGTAACCAAAATTAGTACAATTGATCAGTTGCCCGGACTTTAAGGGTGGGCTGAATAATGAAACCCGATGAACTGAGAAAAGAGTTTCCCGTACTGACCGCACGCCGCAAGGGAAAACTCCCTGTTTATTTCGACAACGCCTGCATGACCTTGAAACCGTTGAGTGTCACCAATGCCATGATGGATTACTACCATGGTTTCCCCGGTTGCCATGGACGCGCGGACCATGATTTCGCCGCACGAACTTCCACTGCATTCGCGGCGGCCAGAAGCCGCCTGCAACGGTTTTTCAATGCCCGTTCTCCAAACGAGATCGTGTTTCTGCGCAACGCCACGGAAGGTTTGAACGTGCTGTCGCGGGGGATTGCTTTCGCTCCGGGTGATTCGGTTTTGACCAGCGAGTTGGAACACAACTCCAATCTCATCCCATGGCAATGGGCGGAAAAACACCGGGGGATTCGCAGAATCGTGATCCCCACACTGGAAGATACCGGGTTCGACATGCGCGCCTTTGAACGCGCCATGGACGGCAGCGTCAAACTTGTATCGTTATTGCATACATCAAACGTCACCGGCGTCACTTTCCCAATCAGTGAGATCGTTTCCATCGCCCGCAAGCATGGAAGTCTGGTTTGCCTGGATGTCGCCCAGAGCGTCTTGCATCAGAAAGTGGATGTGCGCCGTCTTGGCGTCGACTTCATGGTGGCGTCGATGCATAAAATGATGGGACCGACCGGAATGGGCGTCCTCTATGGCCGGTTGGAACTTCTGAAAGCCTTGGATCCTCACCTTACGGGCGGTGACACGGTGATTGATTCGACCTTGAACCATTACGTGCCCGCGGAGGTTCCACAGCGCTTCGAGGCTGGATTGCAGGATTACGCCGGGGCTATCGGGGCCGCGGCAGCGGCGGATTTGGTGGATCGACTGGGCCATCGCCATATTCATCGTCACCTGGTGGAATTGAACCGCCATATCACGGATCGTCTGTCCGAATTCCCGGGAGTGCGTATTCTGGGACCCAAAGATGCCGTCCGCAGGGCCGGGATCTGTAACCTGATTCTGAAAGGAATGGATGCCATGGACACAGCGCGTTTACTCAATGAATCTGCGGCGGTAATGGTCCGGCCGGGCAGGCATTGCGCCCATGCATTCTTTAACCGCCGCGGCCTGTCGGAGAGCTTGCGTTTTTCATTCGGGCCTTACAATACTGTGTCGGAAGTGGATCAGGCCGTGGAAGCATTTGCCAATATTCATCGGCTTACGTACCGGGCATGAAAACGAAACAACCGGCTCAAGTCCTGAAAAAGAGGTGACATATGGGATGCTGTTCCGTACGCAATCACAAAGGACGCATCTTGATTATTCCCCTTGTCATGTGGATACTGGTGGCGGTTGTCGGCGCCGCAATCTATCTGCTGCTGACGCTGATATCGGTGGTCGGGCCCGGCATGGCTCAACGCCGCCGGAATTTCCGGAAGGAATATGTTTCCCTGGAACGGGGGTTGGCCCGCCGCCTGTTGAATGATCCATTCATCTTCAGTTCAGCGTTTCGGGCCCGGTGGAGCGGGCGCCTTATGCGCAAGTCCCCGGCCCTGGGTGGATGGGTGTACCGCTATTTCAATGTTGTGGTTGCCTTCCTGATCCTGCCCCTGGCCGGACTGGCGGGCTTCATTCTTCATGGTGTCGTTACCTGAGTTCATTACATGAAAAGCGAATGTATGGAGGAATAATGAAAAACGAAGTGGTAATCGAGTTTTCCGGGGGGATTGATTCCCTTTACGCGGCTCACTATCTGGCCGGGCGTTACGACCGGGTCCATTTGCTGACCTTTGACAAAGGGTACATGCACATTTTGCTCAAGGCCAACCGGCCCAACGTGGAACTGCTGCAATCCCTGCATGGAAAAGAGAAAATAACTCACCAGGTGATGGATATCCGCCATTTGTTCAAGGAAATGGCGGTGCGGGACTACAAGGAAACCAGCAAAGAGTTTGGCAAAGAAGCGGCCTGGTGCATGCCTTGCCGTGCCAGCATGGCCCTGGCCAGCGTGATCTACGCCCTTGAACACGATATCCCGGTTTTTACCGATGGCGCCAATTGGGAACAGGCTCCGGACGGCAAAAAGATCCTGGTCACGGGTGATAATTTCCCCGAGTTCCTCTCCATGATCAAGGATTTCGCCGCCCGCTTTGAAGTGGAATACCTGCCCGTGGTGTATGACCTGAACACCCGGGAAGATCGCCGAAATGAACTGCAGCGCCTCGGCGCCAGAATCGACTTCAACAGCATGTACCGTACCGGAAAATCACCCCTGGACGTATTCAATCCCAAGTTCTACAGCCGGGTTCAACCCATGTGCCTGTCCGGCTACCTGGTGCATTGGAAACGCAACCTGTTGAAAGTCCCCGAAGAAGTCACTCCCGAAATCATTACCGCCGCCCTGCAGCCCAAGCTGGATACCATTGCCGAGCGGCTGGTGCGGGAACACCTGGAAAACCGCGGCATCGATGCGGACGAACTGATTTCCCGCCGCAAGGCCGAAAAAGGTTGAACGGTTATTCGTAATGCAACGCTTCGATGGGATTCAGCATGGATGCCTTGCGGGCGCACTACAGCACCGTCGCCAATTTACTTTTCCCAAAAAAAGAAGGAGTGTCACTTAAGCCATAACTCGACGTCGATCCCTTTTCCCTTCGCGATGGTCATAAAAGTGACCAGGGTGGCTTCGACACGGATGACATAATGCAGCGTATCGCTTTCAAAATGAATGGCATATCCTTGGTCCAGTTCCGTGCGGCCGCGAAAAAATTGCTGGTATTCCGTTTTATGTTCATCCGCCAGAGTAGCGGCCTCTTCCTGATTCTGTGCAGTCGTTTCCCAGGCAAGGCGAGCGATCTTTCCTTCGGCATCCAACTCAACATTGACGGGGAAATCCTCATCAGGACACATCCAGACATAGCTCAACTTTCCATCTTGCGACTCAAAGGTATGGACATTCTCAGCGCCGGTGTTGAATTTGGTCCCGATTTTTAACGATTTAATCAACAAGGGAAGCTCTCGCGCGCCGTCGGCAAATCCGGATACCAACACAAACAGAGATACCAAACCGATCAGGATATCTTTTTTTTTCATGACATCTCCTTTTGAAGGGGTCTTGCATTATAACATTTTGAATCAGATTTAAGGAGAGGAGAATTGGAAAGTTGGCGAGGTCCGCCTTCGCCAAGGCCTCGACGGGTTGTCCGGGGCGAGGTGAAAGGAAGGTGGCAGGGGACAGGAAGCAGGAGACACGGAAAGAAAGGAGATAAATTCAGGAGTCAGGGTGACAAAGGGACAATTGCGGTTGAATGAGGTCGCATGAAACAGTTGGGACCAGCGCATGGAGAAGCGAGAAAAGTACTCATGCAAGACCCCCGTCACAACAATACAATAATCTTCGCTTATAGCCGAAGATTGTCTTGATTATCCAGAAAACTTCGATTATAATCGAAAACAAGGGGGTAATATGTTTGAAAATGAAAATCTTCTTTTGCGTTCGGAATATATAAACAAGTTGGAGAATTACCTTGATAAACCCATTATAAAAGTTCTCACCGGAATGAGGCGGGTGGGCAAGAGTTCCATCATGAAGACTTTGGTTGACAGGTTGATCGGGCAAGGGGTTCCGGAAAAAAGCATCGTGTACATCAATAAGGAGTCATTGCGATTCGACGAAATCAGAAATTTCAGGGATTTGAATAACTATGTCGAAAAAAGATTGAAAATCGTTGCGGGTAAAAAGTATGTGCTCATAGATGAGGTCCAGGAAATCGAAGACTGGGAGAAAACCATTAATTCCATGTTGGCTGATAGAATCGCAGATATTATTGTTTCAGGTTCCAATGCCCGCATATTGTCATCCGAGCTCGCAACTCTGATAAGTGGCCGCTATATTGAAATTCCGGTGCACCCGTTGTCTTTCGGGGAGTTCTTAAAATTCCGGAGAAAAGAAGAAGAAAGCGATCAGGAAGAGGAGTTTATAAATTTTCTGAAATACGGCGGTCTGCCGGGCATCCATTTTCTCAATTTTGATGACCATACGGTTTTCGGCTATCTAAACTCAATCCTTAACACGGTCATGCTTAAAGATGTTGTCTCGCGGCATAAGATTCGCGATGTATCAGCTCTGGAGAGGATCGTGAAGTATCTTATGGACAATATCGGAAATATCACCACGGCTAAACGTATAGCGGATTATTTTAAATCCCAGCGGTTTTCGATCACCACCGATACGGTGTTGAACTACATTTCACATCTGGAGGATGGCTTTTTGTTCAAGAAAGCGGCCCGCTTTGATCTGAAAGGCAGAAAGATATTGGAATACTACGATAAAATCTTTTTGACGGATATAGGCTTGAGAAATGGTTTGATCGGTTTCAGGGGAAGTGATATCAACGGTATTCTGGAGAATATCGTTTATAATGAATTGCTCTATCGAGGATATCGGGTTTTCATCGGCGTAATGGACGGAATGGAAATAGATTTCGTCGCCGAGAAACAGAATGAACGAACCTATTATCAGGTTTGTTACAGTCTTGGCTCACCGGAAATCATCTCCAGGGAGTTTGGTAACCTTGAAAAGGTTAAGGACAATTACCGGAAAATCGTGATATCCATGGATAAGGTTTTTTCTGCGGACAGAAACGGCATTGAACACATGAATCTGATCGATTTCCTGTTACAGGAATAGGCACATGGTTGCCGTCCCGGCATTTCCCGGAGGATAATTGCAGCGGCGGAACGTTTTGGGGGGGGTCACACGGAATCCTGATTTCTTGTCGCGGCGGAAATGAAGCTTCATGTATCATGGAAAATTGCCTGTGGCTGTACCTCAAAAAGAGACGGACTGAACCGTCAAATTATGAAATCCATTTTCCTGCTAATGAGCTTCAAATTTTCCTTTTTCAGGCATGCAATCCATTTCAGGCTATTTGATTCTTTGCTTGGTCACAACTCCACCCCATCTTCCGTTTGCAGCACTATACTGTTTCATCTTAAGGGTGTCCCGCCCTTCCAGCCAAAGCAGGATTTTTGATTTCACGTAGCCATTTGTTTTCCAAGGCATCCCATCTTCACAGTAATCCCCGCGGAATACTTCGCGATTCAATGAGGGCTCGAATGCAGGCGTGGTACTGACGACAAAGTAAATGTTTTCATCCCGGAAGCACCAGGGGCCGAAATCGGTGAGTCTCTTTCTTCGCCTGTATTCCTTATCTGACCATACACTTCCATCACGCCAGAATTTTTTACCTATATACTTTCCCCCCTGCCGGGAGATCGAGTAATTGACCTCCCATCCCAACGTTTGATGATACGCTCCCCACTTTCCTTCAAGACCATGTGATGCAGCCGCTTGCTGGGAGGGGGAGGTGCGGTTCGGGGTCTGTGTCGGGGCGAAGCTGAAGATCGCCCGTTCCAATTCCTCGTTGATTCTTGGACCTCTTGCGTTCCGTGTGTATATGCACACATTGGTGATTGAACGGCCATGAGGATGATTACCCAGAGGGTACAAATGCCCGTAGCGGGATAAAGCGTAAGCGAATGCAAGCGTACACAACGCTTGGGTTGTGGTTATTCGTAATGCAACGCTTCGATGGGATTCAGCAGGGATGCCTTGCGGGCGGGATAGAAACCGAAAAACACCCCCACCGCCGCTGAAAAAACCACGGCGATTACGGTGATCACCGGGTCCACGATTAATCCCGTATTGATCAACCTGGAGATGCCCACGCCCAGGCCCAGGCCGACCAGGATGCCGATGAATCCCCCCACAAGGCTGAGGATGACCGCCTCCACCAGGAATTGGACCAGGATATCACTGCTGCGGGCCCCAACCGCCATGCGGATGCCGATTTCGCGGGTGCGTTCCGTCACCGACACCAGCATGATGTTCATGATGCCGATTCCGCCGACCAGCAGTGATACCGCGGCGATGGCTCCCAGCAGCATGGTCATGGTGTTGGTGACACCTGTCACCCGTTCAAGGATCTCCGTCTGACTGCGGATCTGGAAGTCATCTTCGTCGGCTGCTTTCAGGCGATGGGTGTCGCGCAGAATGTCGCGGATCTCGGATTCCACTGCTTCCATGGGAGCGTTTTCTTTGGCGCTGGCCAGGATTGAGCGAACTGTTTTGCCGTCGGACAGGCGGTAGAGTACAGTAGTGGAAGGTGCCAGGATGAGGTCATCCTGGTCGCCCATCATGGCGTCGCCCTTTTCCTTCAGGGTTCCGACCACCGTGAAGGGGACTTTGTTGATGCGGATTCTGGCGCCGATGGGGTCGCGTTCTCCAAAAATCTCTTTCGCAACCCTATCACCCAGAACGGCAACCTTGCGCCGCCCGCGTACATCCTGCTCTGAAAAAAAATTGCCGCTTTTAATTACCCAGTTGCGGATAAACGGATAGTTCACCGATACGCCGTGGATCTGGGTGGCCCAGTTCTTTTCCATGGCGATGGCCTGGACGCCGGCGGTGATGTCCGGTGATACGTAGTCCAGCAGAGCAGCGCGCTTTCGCAACTCTTCTACATCTTCCATGGAGAGGGTCTGCAGGCTTCCGGCCCCGCGGCTGACGCCGCCGCGATAGGACGATCCCGAACGGATCATGATCAGGTTGGTGCCCAGGGCGTCGATCTGGCTCTCAATATCCGCCGAAGCGCCCTGGCCGATGGCGACCAGGGCGATGACGGCGCCTACACCGATGATGATACCCAGCATGGTCAGGAAGCTGCGCATGCGATTCTTGGTGATGCTGCGAACGGCAGCGCGGATGAGTCGCTCGAATTTCATGATTGGGCCTCCCGGGAGGTGCTGAATGCCGACTTGCCGTTGCCTGCCTGGATGCGGTCATCTACGAGTACGTCCCGAATTTTTTGTCCGTCCCGGAGCTCCACGATGCGTTTGGCGAAACGGGCGATATCGGGCTCGTGGGTAACCAGCACTATGGTTACACCATCATCATTGAGTTCCTGGAAAAGCTTCATCACGTCATTTGAAGTCGTGGTATCCAGATTGCCGGTGGGCTCGTCAGCCAACACCAGGGCCGGACGGTTCACCAGGGCGCGGGCAATGGCCACACGCTGTTGCTGCCCCCCTGAGAGTTGAGTCGGCTCATGGTCCAGGCGGTCGCCCAGGCCGACGCGTTCAAGGGCTTTTCGGGCCATTTCCCGGGCCGGCAACCTTTCATCTCCACGGAAATACAGCAACGGCAGTTCGACATTTTCGAGGGCGGAGGTACGGGCCAACAGGTTGAATCCCTGGAACACGAAGCCGATGCGGCGGTTGCGGATGTCGGCCAGTTGACGGCGGTTCATGCGGTCCACCCGCGTGCCGTCCAGGGTGTAGGTTCCCCCGGTGGGGTAGTCCAGGCAACCCAGGATATTCATAAGCGTTGATTTTCCCGAACCGGAAGCCCCCATGATGGCGACGAATTCTCCGGAATGGATTTCCAGGTCCACCCCGCGCAGGGCGGGAACGCGCACAACCCCCATGATGTACGTTTTTTCAATACCTTTCAGTTCGATGGCGTTCATGGTCTGAATCCGCCCTTACCGGGGCCTTCCTCCCCGCGGCGGGCCACCCATCATGAAGGGATTGCGCCGGTTGTTGTTGGATGCCGCCGGTGGATTGGTGAACTTGGTAACCACCCGGGTGCCTTCCTCCAGTTCCCGGGAGGCCGCTATCTCGGTGTGGGATGCATCAGTCGCGCCCTTGCGAAAGAAAACGATGCGGAGTTTCTCTTTTTCCAGGGGAACAAAAACGTAACCCATCTGTTTCCGCGTATTCTCCGGAGCACCCGTTGCGGAGGGGACTGCTTTCCCGGAATTGGCGGTCGCGGAATCGGGAGCCTGGGTACGCTCAATTTCAATTCCTTCCGATGGACGCAGGTTCAGGGCGCTGTTGGGCACCATCAGTACATTCTCTTTGTATTCGACCAGGAAATCCACCGTAGCGGTCATGCCGGGTAAAAGTACGCGGTCGCGGTTTTCCGCGTCCACAACCACCGTGTAATTGACCACATTGTTGATGGTAGTCGGTTGTAAACGGATCTGGCGCACCGTGCCGGTGAATCGGCGATCCGGATAGGATTGAACGGAAAAGCGGGTTTGCTGACCCTGACGGATGAGGCCGATGTCGCTTTCATCCACTAAGGCTTCGATCTGCATCTTGGTCAGGTCCCGGGCGATAAGAAAGAGTTTGGGCGCCTGGAAACTGGCGGCAATGGTCTGGCCTTCGTCTACCGTGCGTTCGATTACGGTTCCATCCATGGGGGAGCGGATTTCCGTGTACCCCAGGTTGGTCCGGGCGCGCTTCAATGTGGCCTGGGCGCTTTTCAGGTTGGCACGGGCCGTGGCGGCCTGGGTTTTCCACTGCAGGAACTCTGTTTGCGAGATGTGTCCATTTTCGAAAAGCGGGCGGTTGCGCTCCAGTTCCGTTTCCAGGCGTTCCAGCTCGGCCGCGGCGCTGTCCACCCTGGCCTGTGCTTCCTGCACGGAAACCCGGAAAGGGGTTTTGTCCAGTACGGCCAGCAATTGCCCCTTGGTGACGGAACTGTTGAAATCAACCAAAAGTTTTTCAATGATGCCGGAAACCTGGGCCCCCACTTCCACGGTCTCCAGGGCGCTGAGCGCACCCGTTGCGGAAACCGTGTTTTCAATGTTGCCCCGGGTCAGGGCGGTTGTCGTGTAAAGGGCATCATCGGATTTCTCTTTTCCGGGCTTTTGCCACACAATCAACAGCACGACAATTATTGCGGCAATGCCGATTCGTATCCAGTGTTTTCGTTTCATTCATGTTCTCCTTGTGTTGCGGGTGCGGCAGCATCATCCATAGCCGATTCAGTGACCAGGGCCAGCAGATTCTCTTCGTCTCCCCGGCTGTAGAGGATCTCCAGGCCGCGAAGCAACAGGGTGTAACGCGCCGCCACGTGATTGTAGCGGGCTTGCCTGTACAGGGCCCTTGACTGGCTGACTTCGGACAGGGTGGCGGTACTGGCGCGGTACCGGTCTTCTACACTGTTCAGGGCGGCTCCGGCGTATTTCAATTGCGTGTTGGCACTGGCAAGCTGTCTGGATGCGCTTTCCCAGTTCAACCGCGCCTGGCGGACTTCGGCGGTGACCTGGCGACGCCGACGCGCAAGGGTTACTTGTTCGTTATCCAATTGGATCTTTGCCGCGGCCACTTCCTGACGGGTCAGGCCGCGGTCAAACAGGGGAACGGCCAGGTTCAGGCTGATACTTGCCGACAGGTTGCGGTCCAGCAGCTGGTCTTCCAGGTCCGATCCCGGAATGGCACTCGAATAAGAACTTCCCACTCCGGCGGAAACCGACAGGCGCGGGTAATAACCTGAACGCGCGGCACGGACCGCGTACCGGGCCGCGGCCACGCGATTTTCCCCGGCCGCGATATCCGGCCGGTCCGGAATATTCTCCGCTGAGGCGGAATGATCATCAAGGATAACCTGAAGACTTTTCACCATTTCATCAACCGCAGGTTCCTGAAGCAGGATATCCATGCCGGGATCCCGACCCAGCGATTGCAGCAGGGCAATCGCTGCTTCCTGGTAGGCACGTTCCGCTTCCTGCAAGCGGTATTCAGAGGCGGCGATTTCCGCTTGCTGCTGGTAGAGGTCCGCCACCGAGCGCCGTCCGGCTTCAAAAAACGCGCTGATTTGTTTCAAGAGATTTTCCTGGGCTTTATGATTCTCTTTTTCCACGGATACGAAACTGCGTGCCGTGAGGGATCGAACGAATTCATTGGTTACGGAAAAGACAACGCCCTGGCGCGTGCGTGACAACTCAGCCTGAGCGGCATCCCGGTTTTCCCGCGTTTGGTGGAGGCTGGACGTATTGGCGAAACCGTTGAAAAGCGTCAGGCTGGAAGAGAGGTTCAGGCTGAACCGGGTATAAGCGGAAGCCGTGTAGTCTCCACTCACCGGATCCACGGATTTTCCCGCCTGGCGGTTGCCGGATGAAGAGAGGCTTAGATCGGGAAGAAACGATCCGCGCTGTTTTTCCCACGTGATTTCACTGCTGCGGGAGCGGTTTGCCGCCAACAGCAGGTCGGGGTTCTGCTGTAACGCGATGTGTATGGCTTCCTGCAGGGTAAGTGTGTTTCCGGATAATGGCGCCCCGTGGAGGGATATCGTTACCGGCCCCGCCAATCCCAGGATGGCGATGAACCCGATGACGCGGAAAAAGGTCTTGCCGACAATCGTGAACATGTGTCCTCCTCGGTTGCCCAACTGCATCTGGTGCCTGAATGAAAGTATACGGGGTGGATGTTGCTTATATTTGCGGGAGTTGTGAGAAATTGTAACATATTTGAATCATGCCGGGAATTCCAGCGTAACCGTGGTGCCACGGCCGGGCCGGCTGTCTACATGGATACTGCCGCCATGGGCATGCATGATTTTCCAGCACATGTTCATGCCCAGGCCATATCCGCCGGTCTGCTTGCTGCGCGAGCGGTCGGCCCGGTAAAAAGGCTCAAAGATATGACTTAATTCTTCAGGCGCCATGCCGCAGCCGTAATCGCGGATCAGCAGGGTAATGCCGTTTTTTTGATTCTCGGCGGATACTTCCACCGGCTGAGTGGAATTGCTGGAGTGACGCAGGGCGTTATCCAGGATGTTGCGCAGAAGAATGCGCAGGCGCTCGACATCCGCGCGGACCATCAGATCCCTGGAAACACCTTGCCATTGAATTCCAGGCGGCCGGCCTTCCAGGGCCGTTCCCACCTCAGTGACGACTTCCCGCAGGGAAACGGATGTCAACTGCAGACTGCCGTGGGGATTTTCCAGGCGCTCGCTCTCCAGGATGGCCGTTATCATGCGTTCCACGTCTTCGACGTCTTCCAGGATGGCCTGGCGGGGTTCACCCGGTTCCAGGAACTCAAGCGCCAACTTGATTCGAGTCAGTGGGGAGCGCATCTCGTGGCTCACATCGAGCAGCAGGCGGTCCCGGGAACGGATCATTTCCCGGATGCGGTCCGACATGCGGTTGAATGAACGGATCAATTCCCCCAGTTCGTCCTGTCTTGTGGAGTGCATGCGGAAGTCCATCTGGCCGGAGCCCAATTTAACAATGCCTTCACGCAGGGTGCGGATGGGACGCAACAGGGCCTGGATCAGGAACCAGATGCCGACGATCAACAGCACCGCCAGTACGGAAACGGAGAGGATCAACTGGTTGACGCGATGATGAAACCCCTTTTTCCATGGTCGCAGCAAAAAGAGCAGGTTTCCCCTTTCCACGGGAATACGGGCGCATAGGCCGTAGGGTGTGAATCCCGCGGTCGCGCCGCCCATTCCCTTCAGGCTGACCAGTTCATGACGGGCGAGGGCCTCCATACCTTCATGGGTGGACCACGCGTTGCCCTTGGATTCATAGCGGATTTGCAAGTGGAGGTGTCGGGCCAGATCCTGTGCCCGCTCAAGCGCCGGCGGGTTTCCCAAATCGCGGGCGACCAGCTGGGCGTAAGTGACCGAGTGGTTCAGGATGCTTTCGAAGCGCATGGGAGGTTTGAAGAGCAGGCGGTGTGCCCCGGCGATGAAAAGGATCATCAACACCAGCGCCAGGGAAAATATCAGCAGGATTTTCAGAAACAGGGAGGAGCGAATTCGGCGGGTCAATCCCATTACGGAGAGTCGCCTCCCACGTATACATATCCGGCCCCCCAGACGGTTTTGATCAGGCGGGGAGAGCGCGCGTCGTCTCCCAGCTTCTGACGCAGCCGGCTGATCAACACATCCACGGAGCGGCTTTCTCCATCATCCTGAATGTCCCAAAGGTGCTCCATGATCTGGTCGCGGGAGTAGACCACGCCCGGGCGCCGGGTCAGCAGCGCCAGGGTCTCGAACTCGGCGCCGGTCATGCTGATCTCTTTTTCCGCCAGCAGGACCCGGCGTTTTTCCAGGTCCATGTACAGGTCGCCCACGCGGCGGGTGTGCGATGGGCTCTCTCCCCGGGCTCGCCTCAGGATGGTCTGAATTCTTGCAACCAGTTCCCGGGGCTCAAAGGGTTTGGGCAGGTAATCATCGGCGCCGATTTCCAAACCGACGATGCGATCCGTCACTTCTCCCCGGGCCGTGAGCATGATCACCGGAACTGAACTGGTGCGGCGAATGGTACGGCAAACCTCGAAGCCGTCCATTTCCGGAAGCATGACATCCAGGATCACCAGGTCCGGAGAGTAGCGTTGCAATGCTTCCAGGCCTTCCTTGGGGTGGGCGTGCGACTGCACCTGGTACCCAAACCGGGCCAGGTAACTTTCCAGCAGGCGGTTGAGTTTTCGGTCATCGTCGATGACCAGGATCTTTGCATTCATGCCGGGTGTCTCTTGATTAAGTATAGTGTATGCCTGTATCCCGGCAATTGCAAAAATGTAACAAAGTGTGATCTTCGTGAGCGGGGGGTCTACTTGTCCAGGATGTACTTGCGCACCGCGCGGTTGTGTTCCTGCAGGGTCCTGGAAAAATGATGGGTGCGCCCGTCCTTGGAAACGAAATAGAGGAACTTGGTGCTTTCCGGGTAAAGGGCCGCTTCAATAGACGCGATGCCCGGGTTGCAGATCGGTCCCGGCGGCAGGCCCGCGTACAGGCGGGTGTTATATGGGGAATCGTATTTCAGCTCGGCCCAACCCAGCTTACCTCGCCATTTTCCGTCCCGTTTCAATGCATATATGATGGTGGGATCACAGGCCAGGGACATGCCGATGCGCAGGCGGTTATGAAACACGGATGAAATCAGGAAACGTTCGCTCCGGTCCGCGGTCTCTTTCTCGATCAGGGAGGCCAGGGTAATCACCTGGCGAACCGTGAGTTTCATTTCGTGGCTGCGCCATTCCAGGGTGCGGTTGAAGCGTTCGCGGAAGTGTTCGACCATGAGCGACACCATGGCCGGGGCGTCAAGAGTGGCCGGCACGTGATAGGTATCCGGATACAGGTAGCCTTCCAGGTCACCCGCATCGGGATCAAGGTCCCGAATCGGGGTAGGGTCCCCTGCGCTTTCCAGAAAGGCTTTCCGGTCAATGTCCAATTGCGCGCAGACAGTCCCAGCCGTTTCCCGGATGGTCAGCCCTTCGGTGACAGTGACCTTGTGCAGCACGACCTGGCCTTGATGGAGCTTGAGGATAACCTGTTTCATGGTCAATGGCCTGGTGAAACGGTATTCGCCGGTCTTGAACACGGTGCCCCGGTGAAACAGCCGGTAATAAACCAGGAACCAGGACCGGCTGGAGACCACGCCCCGGCGTTCCAGCCGTTCCGCCGTGACGGCAACAGGTTCACCCGGGGGGATTTGCAGGGTGAGGGTCCCTGCATATGCCTGAAAAGGGCGGAACACCTGGTGCCACGCCTGCCAGCCGACCCAGGCGCACAAGGCAAGAACCACAATCAGCAGGATGACGATCAGTTTTTTCATTGAGACTCCAAAAAGTCGTTCAGGAACAGCATGGCGGCCACGGAATCGAGCAAGGCCTTGCGTTTGAAAGGATCGGGTTCCCGGTCGGAAAGGAGCTCGTCCGCCGCCACGCTGGTCAGGCGTTCGTCCTGCCAGTCAAGCGGCAGCTCCAGTTGCTTGCGCAGGTGGTTGGCGAAGTTCTCCGCCGCGGCCTGCATTCGTCCCGGGGTGCCGTCCATGTTTGATGGACGCCCGAAAAGCAGAGACTCCACATCGTACTCTTTCTGAAGACGTTTCAGGCAATCAACGTCATGCGCCAGGTCGCGACGGCGCAGAGGCGGAAGGGGAACGGCGGTGCGCAACTCCGTGTTGCCCAGGGCAAGCCCCAACCTGCGGGTGCCGAAATCGACGGCCAGCACGATCACTACCGGCTGCTCCCATCCGTTTGCCGTGCCAGGCCGTAGTCGATGAGCCGGGTGACCAGGGATTGAAACGTGTAATCTTCGAGAAGGAAGAGTTTGGGGAACATGCTGATCTCGGTGAATCCGGGCATGGTGTTGATTTCATTGACCAGGATCCGTCCACCGGGCTCTTCCAGGAAAAAATCCACCCGGCTCAGGCCGAAGAGATACAGGCTCTGAAACGCGCGCGCGGCCAGGTCACGGATTTTTTCAGACCTGTTTCGGTCCAGGTTGGCCGGAATCGAGAAGGTGGTCTTGCCGTCAATGTATTTGTCCGCGTAATCGTAGAAATCATTGTGTGGGATCAGTTCACCGGGCTGGGATACCTCGAGGTGGTTGTTGCCCATCACCGCCACTTCGATCTCCCGTCCCTGGATACCCTGTTCGACGATGATGCGCGAGTCGTGACGAAACGCCAGGTCAACAGCTGCTTCCAATTCCGCGGGAGCCTTTACCTTGGTGATTCCCACGGATGACCCCAGGTTGCAGGGTTTGACAAAAACCGGCCAGTCGAGGCGTTCCGTGACATTGCGGCGGATCTCTTTGATGCGGTTGCGGGTAAAGACCAGGAAATCCGGCGTCTCAATGCCCGCGGCATGAAACAGGATTTTGGCCGTTCCCTTGTCCATGGCCAGGGCGGAGCCCAGGCTGCCCGCGCCCACGAACGGCATGCCTGCGAGTTCCAGCAGTGCGGGGATGCGTCCGTCCTCGCCGTTGGGGCCGTGCAGCACGGGAAAACAGATGTCCGCCCGAATCAGGGGTGTACCCCCGCACAGCCAGGGCAGCATGGGTTGAAACAACCCCCTGGAAAGGGACCCGGCCGTGGGCGTCGCCATCTCATGTTCGTTTACGGGCCGCCACAGCCCCTCCCGGCTGATGTAAACGAGTTGCGGGGTGAAGCGTGCCCGGTCCAGGTTGCGAAAGACGGCCGTGGCCGAGAGTATGGATACGTCGTGCTCGGCGGATCGTCCCCCGAACAGAATACATACCGATTTTTTTTTGCGGTTCACCTGCTGCTCCAGTTCCCCTTTTTAGCACATTCGCCGGGGGAGGTAAAGCGGATGGAAAAGGGGTTGCCCGCTCTGCCCCGCGGCGTTAGAATCATTCTCATGGCATTCAAGCTGCGTATCAACCTGGTCCGGCGTTCTCGCCGCAACAAGCGTGCTTTCCCTTTTCGCCACCCGCTTCTTTTCCTGGGAATGCTGGCCCTTGCCGGGTCCCTGGCCGGAGCCGCCTGGATCTACCTCTCGTTGCCCGGGGTGGAATCCCTGTCCCGCAGCCATCCTTCGCTTACCGCGCTCATAAAATTGCGGATGCGGCAGGCAAAGAGAGAAGCGAAACCCTATGCCATTCACCAGGAATGGACCGCCTGGGAACATTTTCCTCCTCTTTTGCGGCGGGCCGTGGTGGCTTCCGAAGATGCCGCTTTTTACAGCCATGAGGGCGTTGACTTGTTTGAGTTGAAAGAATCCCTGAAAAAAAACCTGCACGCCGGCAAAAAGGCGCGCGGCGGCAGCACCATTACCATGCAGCTGGCGCGAAATCTATTCCTTTCGCCGCGCAAGTCACTTTTGCGCAAGCTGCGTGAAATCCTTATCGCACGGCGCCTGGAAGCCGTTTTGAGTAAGCAACGCATCCTGCACCTTTACCTCAACATCGTGGAACTGGGGCGCGGTGTGTTCGGCTTTCCCGCGGCGGCAAAACGCTTTTTCGGGCGGTCGCTCGAAAGCCTTACAATTACTGAAATCCTGCGCCTGGTGGCCGTGCTGCCCAAGCCCCTGCGGGTAAGCCCCCTCTCCAATTCGCGCTATCTGCAGTGGCGGGTGCGCCTGGTGGCCGACCGCATGGTTCAACGTGGCCACCTCACCCCGCAACAGCGTGCCCGCATCGAATCCGACCTCTGAATGAGGCATCCGCGTTTCACTGGTTTCCATTGGTTCACTGTTTTTGACTTTGTTGCGCTTCCGGTTTAAATTGGTACAGTTCGGAGTGATTGAAACGGGAATGAAAACCTATTCCAGGGAAAAACCGCTCATTTCCATGCATGTTCCCAAGTGCGCGGGCTCTTCCATGCGACAAGTGCTGAGGCGATGGTTCAAGGGGAATCTTTTGCTTCATTACCAGGATGAGTCGCAAAACCGCGCCCCGGAAAGGCATTCACTGGCCCGGAGGTTCATGATGCTGCGACGCCGGACGGGAATCTGCATCCATGGCCATTTCGACAATATGCGTGGAACCGGCGTGGATGACTACTATCCCGGAATGGACCAGTTGATCGCGATCCTCCGGGATCCTTTTGACCTTCATGTTTCCACTTATTTCTATGTAAAGCGGGAATCCCGGAACGGTGGCAGAGGTGCGTTTCTTGACGGTATGGCCCACCCCATTGTGAAAAACCGCTGGACCCTTGAAGAATACCTGGATACGATCCGAAAATCTTTTTTATGCCGTTTCCTGCCCCCGGGACTGTCGCCTGGCAATTACCGCCGGGTACTGGAGGAACGCTTTCTGTATATCGGAATGATGGAGCGGTTCCAGCGGTCGGTGGATGCCCTTGCCCGACAGTTGGACATGCCTTCAGTGTACGTGCACTCTGAGAATGTGTCACCCTGGGATGAACCGGTTCCCGCCGGCACCCGGGAGGAATTCATTCGGCATAATCTCCTGGAAATGGGGATCTATCAATACGTCCAGGAACGTTGGGGCGAAACGGAAACCGGGCAGGCCGCCGCTCTCCGACAGGATTGATGGCCAGGCCCCGGAACGTGCATTAATCCTGCCCGTACCGCCCGGCCTGGAGTGTCCGGGAACGTTCTACTTTCATCGCCTCGTTGATTACAATGCTCAATGCATCCGCCATACCATCAAGTCCGTTTTCCAAAATCACTTCAATTACTTCTCTGAATACAGTATCATTCTCAATACGGGCCATAACTTGTTCCTCCTTAGTGTCGTCACACATCAAGAAGGTCAATTATGGCCCG
>DSBM01000057.1 GCA_011049425.1 Candidatus Aminicenantes bacterium | reverse complement strand
ATTTAATTCGTCGCCTCCTTAAATGCAACTTGGATAACGGGCGGCTGGCTAGGCTTTGCCCGTGGGGGATTTTAACCCCCTGAATCGCGCCAGCTTGCTTGGCGCACTCAAGAACCGTCCCCCAAAGCTGCGTAGTAATCCAGGCGGCGATTGCCGACCTTCTGGCTGCGCACCAGTTTCATCCAGCGCGAAGAAAAATCCCGCAGTACCGGGCGTTCCAGGATCACCTGTCCACCCGGCGCCAGTACGTCGCGCTTGGCCACCACCTTGACGGGATCGGCGAATTCCAGCAACCCATACGGCGGATCCAGAAAGGCAAGGTCAAATTTGAAACCGTCCTTGGCCAGGCGAATCACGCTGCGGTTGTAGTCGCCGTTGATAATGCGGTATTGGTCGGGCGGCACGCCGATCTTTTCCAGGTTGTACTTCAGGGCCTTGACGCAATCAGTTAACTCTTCCACGAACACCACGTAGCGGGCCCCGCGGCTCAGGGCCTCGATGCCGATGTTGCCGGTGCCGGCAAAACCGTCCAGAAACACCGCTTCGCGCACTTCCGACTGCATGACGTCAAAGAACGCCAGTTTGACCCGCGCCGTGGTGGGGCGGACATCGGGATGACGCACGGACCGCAACTTGCGTCCCTTGTACAACCCGCTGAATATGCGCAGCATGAAAAAAGAATACCCCGGAATCCCCTTTCCCGTCAACCAATAACGACAGGCGTGGCTTACTTGCGGGTGACTTTGACCGAAGCGTCCTCCAGGGTGCGCATGGACAGCTCCAACCCCTGGGTGCCGTCGCCCACGCCGTTGACCAGGGTGGGACCGCTGGTCTTGTCGGACAAATCCACCTTGCGCCAGAAGTGATAACCCGAGGCTTCAACGGTTTCTTTCGTGTTGGTTTTGAATTCCAGGCTGGGTTCTCCCTTCGCGAACGCTTCCAGCTCGAAACGGAACGCCTGCAAGTCATTAAGGCCGTGAATGATCTTCGGCAGGGATTCGGGGGTGAAGGATTTCTTCCAATCCGCCGCCTGGCTGAAAACGAAATGCAGCGCAGCTTCTTCCCGGAATGACTCCAGCTCCTCCTTCGTGATCGCCCCATCGCCGTTGTGATCATTGCCCGAAAAGCTTCCGCTCACGGCCGTGGTGCCATCGCTTTCGGCAATCTTGAACACGTAGCCGTAACCGTCCCCGCCACAGGCCTGAATTAAGAATAAGGCCGCCAATCCCAGTAAAACCAAAGCTGCTTTTACGTATCTCACTTTGCCCTCCCGAAGTAAAAAAGTTTCGCACACCGGGGTTTGCGGCCAAAGCCGCCAAACCCGTCCCCGCGGTAGTCATTCTAAATCGCCGACGCCGGCATGTCAAAAATTCAGAGTTGGAGAGTTGAAGGGGTAAGAAGTAGGGGCGACCGCCCGGTCACCCTATAGAACGTAGAAAGCAGAAGGTAGAAAAAGGCGTACCTATTGGGACCGATGCGTATAAACGGTTAAGGATCACCGAGCGATCTTCTATTCCTTCTTCTTTATTCCTTATTCTGAATGGGCGGTTTGCGAACCGCCCCTTGCCTCAGGACACCCTTCCGTGTGTTCAGTGTTTTCAGTGGTTGCTTCCATATTGCTTTTGTTTTGAATTTTGAACATTTGGATTTTGGATTTGTTTCGAATTTAGAATTTCGTGCTTTGAATTTCGAGTGATGGTGGCAGAAGACAGGAAAACCGGTGAGGAATCTTTGAATTGCCCGCAAATATCCTTCCGCCGCAAAGCAGCGGCGTTTGACACGGGCGGTGATTTGGTATAGGATGTACTTCACAATTCAATTTTTCTAATGGATACGTATACGTCTAATGATTGTTCGCATCGCAGATCAGGCCGGTTTCTGCTTCGGCGTCAAGAGAGCCCTTGAACTGATCCATGGACTTCGCAATGAAGGACGGGACATTCAGGTTCTCGGCGAATTAATCCACAATCAGTCCGTTCTTTCCGATTTGACCCGAAAAGGGGTGGCCTGCATCCACGACCGGTCCGAGGCGGACCTGGGAAAAACCCTGGTGATCCGCACCCACGGCATTCCCGCGGACGAAGAGGAAAAACTGCGCAAAGAAGGGTTCCAACTGCTGGATGCAACCTGCCCCCTGGTCAAGAAAACCCACTGCATTATAGAGCGCTTTGAAAAGGACGGTATCCCCGTGGTGATCGTGGGCGACCGCAATCACCCGGAGATTATCGCGGCCAGCAGTTACGCCACCAACCCTGTTATCGTCAACTCTTTGGAAGAGGCGCAGGCCGTTGCGGCCATGCCGGTGATGGGCGTGGTGGCCCAGACCACCCTGGACCTGGATTTCTTTCGCGAGATTGAAGCCGTCCTGGCGGAACGGGCGGATCACCTGGAAGTTCACAACACCGTGTGTGAAGCCACCCGCGAGCGCCAGGAAGCCGTGCGCCGCCTGGCCCCGCAAGTGGATTGCGTGGTGGTGGTCGGCGGTCACAATTCCTCCAACACCAAGAAACTGGTTCACATCGCCCGGCGCCACAATCACCGCACCATTCACATTAACGGCAGCGAGGACCTGGACAAGCCGGAACTGCGGCGCCTGATGCGGGATTGCCGCATTGTTGGAATCGCGGCCGGGGCGTCAACCCCTCCGGAAGAGATCGAACGCGTACGGCACTATCTATGCGAATTCAGCCCCGAAATGGAAACTCGATTAGATATAGATCAAAGGAGAATGCAAAATGGATAAACCCAAGGATATCGACCAGATTCCGAATGGAGATGAATTCGGAGATCTCATCAAGGAATATGACCTCAAAACCATTGAAGACAACGAACCGGTTGAAGGCATCATCGTCGCGGTTGAAGCGGACCGGGTGATCATTGACATCGGCCACAAAACGGAAGGGATCCTGGACCGCAAGGAAATAGAAGACTGGGAAGGAAACGTGTCCAGGAAAGCCGGTGATACCATCACGGTCATGCCACTGCGCGCGAACCGCAAAGAAGGCTATATCGTGGTCAGCCACAAAGAGATCGCCAAGCGCCAGGGATGGGAAAGGGTTCAAAACGCCTACGAGCAGCGCACGCCGATCCAGGGCAAGGTTGTACGCGAAGTGCCGGAAAACAAGGGATTCATGGTGGACATGGGCGCGGAAATGTTTCTGCCCATGAGCCAGGCGGACATCCGCCGCATCAAAGATCCGTCCCGCCTGCTGGGCAAAGACTTCATGTTTCGCGTCACCCGCCTCAACCCCAAGGACCACTCGGGAGTGGTATCCCGCAAGGTGATCCAGGAAGAAGAACGCCGGGAAAAGGTCAAGGATTTATTTGAAAACCTGAAACCGGGTCAGGTGGTGAAAGGTGAAGTCAGCACGGTGACCGATTACGGCGCTTTTGTCAATATCGGCGGCATCGACGGCCTGGTGCACCGGGACAACATCTCTTACGGCCGCGTCAACCACCCCAAAGACAAACTGAAACGCGGCGACGAGGTGGAAGCCCTGGTTTTGAACCTCGACCGGGAAAAACAGAAAATATCCCTGGGCATGAAGCAACTGCACGACGACCCCTGGGAGAACATCGAAGAGAAATACCCGGTAGGCACAAGGCTGGTGGCGCGCGTGACCAAGATCGTGGACTTCGGCGCGTTTATCGAACTGGAAGACGGCGTGGAAGGCCTGTTGCACATTTCCGATCTGACCTGGGAAGGCAAGCCCAAGACCGTTGAGGAATACGTCGCCGTTGGGGATCAGATGTGGGTGCAGGTGATCGAACTCCATCCGGAAGAAAAAAAGATCAAGCTGGGACTGAAGCAATTGGAAATGCGTCCCGAAGAAAAGTACATCGACCAGCATCATCCCGGTGAAATCGTAAAGGGTGTGGTCAAAAAGATTCTCAACTCGCGCGTGTTCGTGGAACTGGAGCCCACGGTGGAAGGCGTGGTCAAGATTTCCGACATCAGTTATTTTCGCATCGATACGCCCCGGGAGTTTCTCAGGGAGGGCGAAGAGATCTCCGCCGTAATCCTGGACCGGGAATTGGACCAGAACTGCAAAGTCAAACTCGGTCTCAAGCAGTTGACCGATGACGAGTGGAGCGAGTTCTTTGCCAAGAATCCCCCCGGGTCCCTAGTCGACGTAAAAGTGAAACGGGTGTTGGAACGTGGTGTGGCCGTGGAAATCAGCCGCAATATCGAGGGGTTCGTGCGCATCGGCGAAGTCGATGAAAACCGCATTACCCCGGAAGAACTTCAGGAAATGGTAAAAGCGGGCGAGCAGCGCCAGGCCACCGTAGTGACCACCCACCCCGACAAAAAGCGCGTTTACCTCAGTTTCCGCGCCGTAGCCAAGCAGAAGGAACGCGAGGAAATTGAAAAGTACATGAGCCCCAGCTCCGATTCCATCACCACGATCGGCGACCTGCTGCAAAACGAAATCGACAAAAAAAGCGACTGACCCATGAAAATCCGGCAATGCCCAGTGGCCTGGAAGCGCCCGGCACGGGTATCCGCTGCTCGTAGGGTCTGTTCCATAACAAAGTGGTTCCCCGTTCTGATCCTGGCGGCCTTGCTGGTAACCGCCTGTGGAAAAAGCCCGGCGCAACCGAAATACATCTTTTTACTGACCCTGGATACCACGCGGGAAGATTCCGTAAACTACACTCCCGGCAATAGCGATACTCCCCACCTGGCCGCATTGGCTTCACGCGGACGTACCTGGTCCAACGCCTTCGCCCTGACCCCCATCACCCTGCCCTCTCATCTGAACATACTCTACTCATTGCCCCCCCACCTGCTTAAAGTCTACAACAACGGGCAGCCAACAGAGATCCCCCATCCCAGCCTGCCGCAACTGCTGAAATCCAGGGGCTACCAGAGCGCCGCCGCGATCTCCCTGGGCGTGTTGAAAAAGGATTTCGGCACGGCCAAAGGTTTTGACACGTACGCAGAGAACTTCCGGCCCAACCTGTGGTACCGCACCGCCGCGGAAGTCAACCGTGACGCTTTCGCCGCCCTGGACCGTTTCCAGGGCGAAAAAACCTTTTTCTGGTTCCATTATTCCGATCCTCACGAGCCGTATTATCCTCCCCGCTTTTCGGAAAGGTTTCGCCTGCTGCTGGAAGGCCGCCAAATTCACTCCCACCTGAGCACCGATCAACCCCGGGTGATGGTGGACTTCATGGTGCCTCCCGGACGCAGCCTCCTGGTTCTGGACACGGAAGTCCCCGAAGAGTTCAAGGGTCCGGATGATACCCGGGTCCGCTTCATTTCCTACCAGGATTTTTCTATGGCCCCGGAAGCCGGAACCGAAGAGGTCATTGAACTCAAAATACCCCGCCACTGGCGCCGCACCCGGAACAAACGCCAAGTCAACTACCTCTCCTCCCGCTTCCGCTCCCCGCTCGAAATCTTGAACCGGGACACCGAACCCCGACGCGTACGTATCTCTTTTATCTACCGCATGCTGGAACACCCCGACTCCCGTGCCGGCCTTTACCGGGAACAGGTCAAATACATGGACTCCCAGATCGGCTTGTTGTTGAATGCGATCCGGGAACGCGGCATGATGGACGACTCCCTGTTCCTGGTAATTGGAGACCACGGTGAAGGGCTGGGAGAGTACCGCAACCATTACGGTCATATCCACTACCTTAACCCCGTCTACACCCGGGTGCCGTTGCTGCTGGCCGGCAAAGGCGTTTCTGCGGCTCCACCCTCAAGCGACCTGGTGTCCACGTTGGACGTGGCGCCGACCCTGCTGGAAATTGCCGCGTGCAAAAAGCCGGATTTCATGGAGGGGCTGTCTCTACTAAAGAAAATTCCAATCCGGCGCGTTGTGCTGGAAACCTACTCCCCGGAGGCTTATTTCGATGCATTCTCTATCGTGGCCCCCCCCTGGCAGATCATTCACTATCCGGGCCGTCCGGATGAGAAAATCGAGTTGATCCACATGGAAAACGACCCCCTGGGAATCATCAACCGTTTCGAAAGTTGTGAGAACCGGAAAATCAAATCGGATCTTTACAACGCCGTTCTCAAGATATCCCGGGCCCTGATCGCGTCAAAAAGGCGTCCCGGACAGATAAGCAAGCGCCACGAAGAGATCCTGAAATCACTGGGGTACTTATGAACCGCATCAACGCCCCCCGGGGTACCCGGGACATCGTATATCCGGAAATCAGCCACTGGCAGATGCTGGAAGCGCGGATCCGCGAGTTTTACTCACGTTTCCTTTACCGGGAGATTCGCACCCCCATGTTTGAACGCAGCGAATTGTTCCAGCGGGGCATCGGCGACACCACGGAAGTGGTGCAGAAAGAGATGTACACTTTCCAGGACAAGGCGGGCCGCAGCCTGACCCTGAGGCCGGAGAACACGGCTTCCGTGGTGCGGGCCGCCATTGAAAACAACCTGTTTGACGCTTTATTCCCCTTGCGTTTTTTCTACATCGGCCCCATGTTCCGTTACGACAAGCCCCAGAAAGGGCGCTATCGCCAGTTCCACCAGTTCGGCATCGAGGTGTTTCGCGAAGAAAGTGCGGAGCTGGACGCGGAAGTGGTGTATGCCGCGTACGCTTTCCTGGAAGAGTTGGGCCTGCGCGAGATTTCCCTGGAGATCAACTCCGTGGGTTGCGACGAATGCCGACCGGCTTACCTGAGAGTCCTGCAACAAGCGGCTCAGGCGCGGCGGGACGAACTCTGTGCCGACTGCCGGCGCAAAGTCGACAGCAATCCCCTGCGCATTTTTGATTGCAAGCAGCCGGGCTGCCGGTCCGCCGCGGCCACGCTTCCCACCATTGCCGCTCACCTCTGCCCGGGTTGTGCCGGCCATTTCGTTGGACTCCAGGCCGGGTTGGACACCTACTCCGTACCCTACAAGGTGAATGAACGCATGGTGCGCGGACTTGATTACTACACCCGCACCGCTTTCGAGATCACGTCAGACCGCCTGGGCGCCCAGAACGCCATCCTGGGCGGCGGCCGCTACAACCGCCTGATCCGTGACCTGGGCGGGCCGGATATCCCGGGTGTCGGTTTTGCCGCGGGCATGGAACGGCTGCTGCTGCACCTGGAAATTTCCCCTGAGAATGAACCGTCGTTGTGCTTTCTGGCCTGCCAGTCGGCCGAATTCCGTCCCCAGGTCATGAAACTCGCACGCGTGCTGTGGCAAGCCGGATACCACGCCTATGTGGATTACTCCAACGCCAACCTGAAAAAGCAATTCCGCCGTTCCGATCGCATGGCCGCGAATTTCACCCTGGTTCTGGGAGAAGAAGAGGCCGCCGAGGGAAAAGTGACCGTCAAGGACATGACCCGGCAGGAACAGGTCCGCATTCCCCAACAGGAGCTGTTGAAATGGATGAATCAACGAAAATAACAGGGCGGGAGTGGTTCTGCGGGGATCTTACGGGCTCTTTAAAGGAACGTGAGTTAACCCTTTACGGCTGGGTACGCACCAAGCGCGAGATGGGAGGCGTTACTTTCGTTGACCTGCGCGACCGCAGCGGCATTGTCCAGGTGGTGTTCGATGAATCTTTCGTGGACCGGGACCTTGTGCGGCGCCTGGGTCGTGAATGGGTGCTGGCCGTAACCGGCCTGGTGAGGCTGCGCCAGAACCCCAATCCCCGCATTCCCACCGGTGAAGTGGAACTGCTCGCGCGAAAAGTGGGTGTGCTGGCTGAATCCCGGGTACCGCCCTTCTTTCCGGATGAAAAGACCGAGGCCTCCAACGAGCTCCGGTTTCAATACCGCTACCTGGACCTGCGCCGAAAAATCCACCAGGAACGGTTCCGTTTGCGCAGCCGCGTCACCCTGGCCATTCGCAACTACCTTGACGAGCAGGGTTTTCTCGAAATCGAAACACCCATATTGACCAAGGCCACACCCGAAGGCGCGCGGGACTACCTGGTCCCGTCACGCATTTACAAGGGCAGAATGTTCGCCCTACCCCAATCCCCCCAGTTATTCAAACAATTGCTCATGGTGGCGGGATTTGAACGCTATTTCCAAATGGCACGCTGTTTCCGCGACGAGGATTTGCGGGCGGACCGCCAACCCGAGTTCACCCAGGTAGACGTGGAGATGAGTTTCATGGAGCCGGAGGGCCTCTTCAGCCTGGTTGAAACCATGATGGAGCGGGTTTTTTCCCTGATCGACAAACCCCTGTCACTACCTTTTCCCCGCCTCACCTGGGCCGAAGCCATGGACCGCTACGGCAGCGATAAACCCGACCTGCGCATTCCCCTGGAAATCCGCGATTTCACTTCGCCGGCCGGCACACTCGGATCAGGCATACTGGATAACATCATCGCCGAAGGGGGAACCGTCAGGGGATTGATCCTGCCGCAAGCAGAGACTTTCTCGCGCAAGTTCCTTGACGGCGTACAGGCATTCGTGCGGGAACGCGGCGGCCAGGGGGTAATCTGGCTCAAGCCCGGTCCCGAGGGATTCAAGGCATCGATCAAGGTGGAGTCCAACCGGATCGAGACCTTCTTTGATCAGCAACAGATCCCCGAAAACCACATCGTTTTCCTTTTGGGAGGCAAACGGGATGAAGTCCTTTCCCTGCTGGGCAACCTGCGCAACCACCTGGGCGCCGGCATGGCGGACCCGGAACAACAATCCTTCCTGTGGGTAACCGATTTCCCCCTGTTTTTCCACAACGAGGAGGAGAACCGCCTCGATTCCCACCACCACCCCTTTACCGCCCCGCGTGAATCGGATATCCCCCGCTTGAAAAGCGAGCCCCTCTCGGTGTTGTCCGTCGCTTATGACCTGGTCCTCAACGGCGTTGAGATCGGGGGCGGCAGCCGCCGCATCCACGATGCCGGGCTGCAACGCGAAGTACTTCACTTGCTCGGTTTGAGCGACAAGGAAATTGAGGAAAAATTCGGATTCTTTGTAAACGCCCTGCAATACGGCGCCCCTCCCCACCTGGGCATCGCCCTGGGATTGGATCGCATCCTCATGCTTATGACCGGCGCCGCGTCGATCCGCGACCTGATCGCGTTTCCCAAAACCACCTCATCGCTCTGTCTGTTGACCGGATCGCCGTCAACGGTTCCTGACAAACTGCTCCACGATTTGGGTCTGCGCCTGGATAAATCCAGGGCATAAGAACACACCGGGCAACGGAGCGGCAGCGACGCGGTTTATGGCGGGTCAACTTTCATTGACCGGATTTATCGTTCGGTTCCGATGTCTGTTTCGGTTTGAACGCATGCGGGCGCCTGGGCGTAATCGCGACCTGGATGCGGCGAAAAGCCAGGCCGGGATCCTGGGCCCGGGTAATGGGTCTGCCGATGACCAGGTAGTCCGCGCCGGCGGCCACGGCCTCCTCCGGGGTCATGATCCGCTTCTGATCCCCTGAATCCGCGTCGGCGGGCCGGATTCCCGGAGTCACCAGGGTCAGGTCACGTCCGAAGCGCCGGCGTAGCGGCGCGATCTCGCGGGGAGAGCAGACTACCGCGGACACGTTGTTTTCCAGGCCGAGTTCACACAGACGCAATACAGTGTCTTGAACCGTTATCCCGGCGCCCGTTTGCGCCAGATCCTCGTTCGACAGGGAAGTCAGCACCGTAACCCCGAGGATCACCGTGGTTGAACCCGCGGCCGCTTGCGCCGCGGCCCGGATCATATTGCCGCCGCCGCTCAGGTGGATGGTCAGGAAACGCGGCGTCAGGGGCAACACCGCCTGCACGGCCGCGGCCACGGTATTGGGAATATCCTTGAATTTCAGGTCGAGAAACAACTCTTTGCGGTTTTGACGCAACAGGTCGGTCAAAACCGGCCCCATGCGCAGCCACGCCTGCAGGCCCACCTTGAAAATCCGCGCGGTTTCCAGGACGGCCAGCAGCCTGCGGGCTTGTTCGTGAGTATCCACGTCCAAGGCGGTGATGATGCAGTCGCTTTTCAAGATAACACTCCTCGAATTTCTGTCAGGTCCCGAATCCCCAGGCGCTCCATTTCCACGTTTATCTCGCGGATAATCCGCAATGAAGCCCCGGGTTCAATCAGGTTCACCGTGCCGGTCTGGACCGCGTGCGCCCCCGCCATGATGAATTCCAGAGCGTCACGGCCGCTGTGGATTCCTCCGATTCCCATCACGGGGATGGACACAGCCCCGCAGGTTTCCCATACCAGCCTCAGGGCCAGGGGCTTGATGGCCGGACCGGACAGCCCGGCCACGGTGTTGGCAAAAACCGGGGCGCGCCGTTCCAGGTCCACGGCCAGTCCCAGGAACGTGTTAACCAGGGAAAGCGCGTCCGCGCCCCCGGCTTGCGCGGCCCGGGCCACAGCGGCGATATCGGCCGCATTGGGTGAGAGTTTGACCATCAGCGGTTTGGAGGCGGCTCGGCGAACCCTTGTGACCAGGCGCTCCGTGTGACGGGGATCCTGGGCCGGACAACGGCCCCCGCCATGCACGTTGGGACAGGATATGTTCAACTCCAGCACCGATACCTCGGGCATGGGGTCAAAGAACTCGGCCACTTCTAGGTATTCGTCGTCCGAAGCCCCGCAGATATTGACAATAATGGGGGTCGTTGTTCGGGCGGAAACCCGGCGCAGTACTTCAGCCAGGCCGGCACATCCCGGTCCAGCCAGACCGATGGAGTTGAGCAGTCCGGAAGGGGTCTCGTGGATCCGGGGCGGAGGGTTCCCGGGCCTGGGGTCACGATACACGCCCTTGACCACGAACGCTCCCAATTGATCCAGGTCAAAATGATCGAAAAACTCTTCACCATAACCGAAAGTACCCGAAGCCGGCACGACCGGGTTTTTGAGGCGGATAAAACCCAGGTCAGCGGTCAGGTCCGCCACAAAACCTCCCGGCGGGAGAAAACCGGCCCGTCCTTGCACACCCTGAGGTAGCCGCCCGCAGCGGCCGGAATCACGCAACTGTGGCAGGCGCCGAAACCACATCCCATCAAGGCTTCCGCGGACATATAGTCCTCCGTGGCGCCTTTTTCCAGGCGGGTAGCCAGTTCCGCCAGCATGGCGTGCGGACCACAGGAAATGGTCATGTCCGCACCTGAAGTGGCAAGCATATCCGTCAGTGTATCGGTAACCAGACCCCGATTGCCGAAATCTCCGCACTCCGTACAGAAATTCGTAGCATCCAGGCCCAGTTTGTCGATGCGGTCACGCAGGTGGAGCAGGGCGGCGCATCGACTCCCGTAAAGTAGTGAAACGTGGTTGTTCCGGCGGTAATGCTTCAGGGCGAAAACCAGGGGAGCGATGCCGCGGCCGCCGGCGACGGCCAGGATGCTGCGTCCGCAAGCATCCGGGAATCCCTTTCCCAGCGGGCCCAATACCGGTATCCGGTCTCCCGGACGTCGGTCGGCCAGGATGCGTGTACCGGCTCCCACCACTTGAAAGTAAACATGAACCAGGGGGGGTGACGCATCCATGATTCCGAAAGGGCGGCGCAACAGGGGGTCCGTGCCTTCGCTGACACCGATCATTACGAATTGTCCCGGAAGGGCGGACTCGGCGATTTCCGGGGCTTCCAGGGCCATGACCACGTGTTGGTCGTCCAGGTGGACACACTCTACAAGCCGGGCGCCCATATCCATCATGGCCGTATTATGCCAGACTCGGCCATGGCTGTAAAGGCAAGTTTTGCGCCACGTATCGGGGGATACAAGACAATGGAGAAATCATCTTGCATTACCGTGCCACTCACTAACGATTGACACAAAGGATGAATCAGTGTTGAATGGGGGAGTGAAGACAAAACACCACTACCGGTTTTTCCTAATCCCTATTGCCATCTATGGTTGTCTGGCCGCCGGGTGCGCCGACAAAAGCAATCCTCCGACCCGGCCCCACCCGGAATCAGCGCAAACATCGGTAATAAACACGGGTCCTTACGGCTATGAATCCGGAATCCTCGAATTCCGCGTGCGCCGGCCCCATCACCAGGCAGATGAAAGCGTGTATTTCAGGGATTGGGGGCGGCAGGAAGCCAGATACGAAACGGTTAGCGCCATTGCCGGAGAAGGGGAAGCCGCGGCACGCCATCAAATTACGATTATCAACGCGAAGGGGGTATTCACCTGGCAGGTGGAAAATCAGATCGGCTCCCGTAGCCCGTTGCCCCCCCCGCAGCCCTTTCAGGACTATGAAAAGCTGAAAGCGCAACTCGGTCCCGAAGGCGCCGCGAAACGGCTGCGAAACCTGGATGTCATATTGGGCAAACCGGAAATGGTGCTGGGATTCACCTGCCATGTATTCCACCTCAAAGGCGGCACTTTCTGGATCCACCGCGGCCTGGTGTTGCGGTCTCGAATCAAGCTGGGGGATTTTTCCACGTCCCGGGAAGCCGTTCGCTTTGTCCCCGATGCCACAGTGGACCCTTCCCGTTTCCGCTTCCCCCAGGGTGCGGATCCCGCATCATTTCCCGGCTTGACTGATCCGTTGAATGAAGCATCCGGAAATGACCGGCTGCGGACACGCTCCTGATACCTTTATTGATCTCTTTTTTGCGTCAAAATCACTGTGAATGTAGAACAGACCAACAGCCTTGCGAGTGATCCCTTATACCTTCCGAAATCAAAAAAATGGGGGAGACGGGAACAAACCCCGTCTCCCCCGTACGCATCAATATGGATCAATCGGGCAGGGTAACGCTGCGAGTGCTGCTGTTGTTGTTTTCCCGGGTTTCCGCGATGTTGTTATCCGGATCCACCACGGCTTCCACCACATAGCGGTGTCCGGCCCTCAGGCGGGGACGAATTGAACGGCTCTTGTCTGTTCCGCCGAAACGATGATTCACATTCAGGTATTGCCGGGTCCCCGGTTCCAGGCGGTCAATGGTCAAGGTTTTTGTGTATACCGGGTTCGTGCCATCCTCCAGCAAGCGCCAGCGCACACGGACATTGCGCAGTTCTCCCATTCCCTGGTCCTGGACGCCGATGCGGAAAATGAAACGCCAACGATAGCTCGAACTCATATAGATTTTCTTGACCTCGAAGTTGTCAATGCCCACCACAAGGTCATGGCCGCCGATGCCGTGAAGGTTGAGATTCGTGGCCTTTGAATTGTTCGCGCGGACGCGGTCGCAGCCGTCCGGCATGGGCGCCAAGGAAGCCTGGATGTTGATATCCGAGTCGGCCCGCAAGCCGGCCGGCACGGTAAAAGGCGCGCGTACTTCGGCGATGTTATCCTGGTTGAATTCGAGATTGTAGGTGCTTCGATGAGGGGAACCTCTACGGCTCAGTACCCGAAAGGCCACCACAATTTGTGGCCGGCAATTGCCTACTTGAATGCCCGAATGACGCCGCACCCGGACCACCGCGGTTCCGGGCGTCCGGCTGCCGTCGTAAGGGAACTCCCAAATGCCGTTGACCTGGAACACGTTCCGCCCCCGAAAATCCCGAAAGTCCAGTGATTCCACTTCATAATCCGCGCCAACCAGGGGGACAATCGTGCCGGTGACAAAAGCCGGCTTGATCTCAAACGGCCGGTCACTGAAATCGTTCGGATCCTGACCCTGGAGGTGTACCTTGATGGTGTAGCCGGTTCCCTCCGGCGCATCCGGACCACTTGCCAGGCTGCCCACGGTCCAGGGAAATGAGTGCTGCGGATGGGGCAGACCGGTCGCTACCACGCCCACGCTGGTTCCCCCTTGCCACAGGGTGATCTGGTAGGTTCCGGCACTGATGCCGGAAGTGGTCCAAGTGATGTTCCTGTTGCTGCCCTTATTCCAATTCTCACCACCATTGGGGCTGGTGACCGTGATCGATCGCGTGGGGGGTGTCGAGGAAGTGATGCTGAAAGGCGCGTCGCTCGAATCATTGGGAAATCCACTGATAATGCGGACTTTGATCTTGTAGTTGGTGCCGGTGCCCACGTCCGGAGCGTCTGTCAGATGGCCCACGGTCCAACTGAACGAGTTCTGGGTTATGGGAAGATAAGAGGCGATAGTTCCCAGGCTGGTGGTGCCGTCTAACAGGATGATGCGGAATTGACCCGAAGTAATTCCCGATGTGGTCCAGGTGATGGTTTGGGTGCTGCCAACCGCCCAGCTCTCGCCGCCGTTGGGGTTGGAGACTGTGATCGATTCCGTGGGGGGTGCCGAGGAAGTGATGCTGAAAGGCGCGTCGCTCGAATCATTGGGAAAATCACTGATAATACGGACCTTGATCTTGTAGTTGGTGCCGGCGCCCACGTCCGGAGCGTCAATCAGATGGCCCACGGTCCAACTGAACGAGTTCTGGGTTATGGGAAGTT